>NZ_ALIY01000047.1:0-3196 GCF_000283035.1 Actinomyces sp. ICM58 | reverse complement strand
GCGGTGCGGAGGGCCCGGGCTCTTGGCCGTTGCGGCGCGCCTCGACGCGGGCGAGCACGTCTTCGAGGGTGTCGGGCTTGGGGGGTTCCTCGGGGTTATCGACGCGAGGGGCGCGCTGGACGGACTGGATTTCCTCGTCCTTGGCGCGCGAGACCTGCGCGAGGTAGGCCTCGATGACGTCGCCAATATCCTTGGTGGCCTTCTCTTCTCCGCGCGCGGCAGGCGGCTGGCCCATGCCGGGCAGGGGAATAGCCCCATCCCCACCGCTCCACGCGTCGAAGTGCTCTTCGAGGGCGCTGACGGTGTGGGCGATCTCGGGGTTGTTCTCGACGAGCTTCTCGATGTTCTCCTGGTCTTGGGCGGCGCCCTGTTCGAGGTCGCCGACGGGCAGGGACAGGTCTGCGAACTTCGCGAAGGAGGTGAGCAGCGCCGAGGATGCGGCCGGGTAGCCGGTGTCGGCCATGTAGAACGGGACGGCACCCAGCAGCGCCAGCCCGCCCATGCCTCGTTGCCCCATGCGGATCTGCACGAAGGTCGACAGGGGCGCGGGGAACTGCATGTGGTTCGCGATCGTGGCCCCACCCGCGGGCAGCAGGGAGGCGTCGGTCGCCTGCACGTGCACGGGGGTCGGGCGCGTATGGGGGACGCCGGAGGGAACGCCGTGCAACGAGAAGGTGATCTCGACGCCCGCGCGCTCGCAGATGCCGCTGATCGCGTTGGTGAAAGACTCCCAGTGGGCGTCCGGTTCCGCGCCATGCAGGACCAGGATCGGGTTACCCATATCGTCCTCGACCAGGTCGAGAACGGTCTGGGGCATCACCATGTCCGGGGAGGACACCCAGTCCTCGACGGTGATAATCGGCCGGTGGGATCGGTAGTCCACGAGCGCGTCGGCGTCAAAGGTCGCGACGCGCTCGTTGTGCAGCGAGCGCAGCATCTGCCCGATGGCCATGCGCCCGGCCCCACCGGCGTCGATCGCCCCGTCGAAGTGGATGAGGAGGATCTTGGCCTTTGCGCCCGCGGCGGGGCCATCCTCGTAAAGGTCGGTCGCGTTGATGCTCACGTCTCCTCCTCATGCTCGATCTTCTTCGTCGTGTCTAACGTACCCGCGAGGCACCCGCCGCGTCACCCGGGAACGCCATTTGAGCTTGGGGCGAAGCGCGCGAGTTGAATAGCGGCTGTTCACAGCGCAGCGACGAAAAGTGAGGGACAATAGAAGGCCACCAAAAACGAGGAGGACCCATGACCACGGGCGCGCAGCAGCACTCACCCACGGACCTTCCGTTGCCCGAACAGGAGTTTGTCGACAGCGCGTACAAGCGCCTGGATGCCCTGCGCGCCTCCTACCGCGAGCGCCAGGGACGCATTCACTCGACCCATGGTGTCGGCAACGCGCAGGCGTGGACGGAGCGCGAGGCTCTCTCGGCGCACTTGGGTGAGATGGCCGCGCGCCTGGAGGGCGTGGAGGAGCGCCTGGTGTTCGGCCGCCTCGACATGGTGGATTCGTCGACGCGTCACGTCGGGCGCCTGTCACTGTCTCATGATGACGGGACTCCCCTGCTCGTCGACTGGCGTGCCCCAGCTGCGCGTCCCTTCTATCAGGCGACGTCGGCCAAGCCGGAGGGGGTCGTGCGTCGCCGCCACATTTCGACGCGTGATCGGCGCGTGACGGGGCTGGAGGACGAGCTGCTCGATGCCTCGGCCGCGCACGGCCTGGAGCTGCAGGGCGAGGGCGCGCTCATGCATGCGCTCAGCGAGGCGCGCGACGGTCGCATGGGTGACATCGTCGCCACGATCCAGTCCGAGCAGGATCGCATCATCCGCGCCTCTGACAAGGGCCTCCTGGTCGTCCAGGGCGGGCCGGGCACCGGCAAGACAGCGGTCGCCCTGCACCGCATTGCGTATCTCCTGTACGCCCACCGCGAGCGCCTGGAGCGCTCGGGCGTGCTGCTCGTTGGTCCTTCTCGCTTGTTTTTGCGCTACATCGAGCAGGTCCTGCCGTCCCTGGGCGAGACGGGCGTCGTGTCGGTGACGGTGGGCGACCTGGTTCCGGGCGTGCATGCCCGGGCCAGCGAGGACGAGGCCGTGGCTCGGATCAAGGGGCTCCCGGCGTGGGCGGCAATCGTCAAGGAGGCGGTGCGCGCGCTCGCGAAGCTCCCCCGGGAGGATCAGGAGCTGCGCGTGTGGAACCGGACGGTGACGCTGACGCGCGCGGACGTGGAGGGCGCCCGGAGGCGCGCCAAGCGTTCGGGGCGGCCGCACAACGTGGCGCGGGAGTCTTTCGCGCGCGAGCTCATGGACGTGCTGGCGCTGCGCCTGGCGCGCGAGGCCGGGGATGCGGATTCCGAGGGCGGCGTCGATCCGGAGGTGAAACGCTCGTGGCTCATCGAGATTCGCGACTCCATCGATTGTCGTCGTGCGATCAACACGGCGTGGATGCCGACGAGCGCGCAGACGCTGCTGCGCAGGCTCTATGCCCGTCCCGAGGTGCTGGCGGCGGCCAACAGGCGCGCCAAGTCTCCCTTGCGCCCCGACGAGCTGGCGCTCCTCGTGAGGCCGCGATCCGCGCCCTGGACGGTGTCGGATGTGCCGATCCTGGACGAGTGCGAGGAGCTGCTGGGGCCCATGCCCTCCTCCTCGGCTCCCTCCCAGGAAATGGATCCGGCAGAGCTTGAGCGGGCGCGCGCAGCCATCGAGGGACAGAACCTGGGCGGGGGCATCGTCACCGCCCAGATGCTCGCCGAGCACAGCGCCGCGCAGGAGTCGTGGGCTCCCCTGTCTGAGCGCGCAGCCAAGGACCGCGCGTGGGCCTACGGCCACATCGTCGTCGACGAGGCACAGGAGCTGTCCCCCATGGCCTGGCGCGCCCTGCTGCGCCGCTGTCCCTCGCGTTCCTTCACGGTCGTCGGCGACCTCGACCAGCGCCGGGGCTCCACGCGGCCCCCCTCGTGGGAGAAGGCCCTGGGGCCGGCTGCTCGCGCCTTCGCGGCCGAGTACGCGCTGACCGTGTCCTACCGCACGCCCGCGACCCTCACCTCGCTTGCCGAGGGCGTGGTGGCGCGCGCAGGATCACCCGTCCTCTACCCGATGACCGCCGTTCGCGACGTTGAGGGCTGCTACCGCGTGACTCACGCGGACGCGCCCGAGGAGGCCCCGGCCTCGTCGCGCCGCGACAGCCCCCTGTGGCGCGCCGTCG
>NZ_ALIY01000046.1:0-7275 GCF_000283035.1 Actinomyces sp. ICM58 | reverse complement strand
ACGAGCCGCCCCCGAATCCGGGGCCCGGCTCGGGTGTGCGCCCGGCCTGGTAGGCCTCGGCGCACCCTCGCGCGAGGTCGTCGGCGCGCTCGTTCATGCGGTGGCCAGCGTGTCCCTTGACCCACTCGAAGGTGACGCGGCGCCCTTCCATGGCGCGGTCGATCTCCTGGATGAGCTCCAGGTTCTTGATGGGCTTCTTGTCGGCCTTTGTCCAGCCGCGTTTCTTCCAGCCGAGCCGCCACTTGGACACGACGTTGATCGCATACTGCGAGTCGGCGAGGATGTGCAGCTCTTCGCCGGTCTCGGCGGTGGCCTGAAGCAGGCGCAGGATGGCGGTCAGCTCACCGAGGTTGTTGGTGCCCTTCGGCCAGCCGCCCGCGTCCCACGTGTCCTCGTCCACGTACCAGGCCCACCCCGCGGGCCCGGGATTGCCGAGGGAAGAACCGTCTGCTGCCGCCGTAATCGTCATGGCGTCATCCTATCGGCATCGCGCTTGCCTGATCGGAACGGGGACGAGGCCCGGCTCGTTCGGGCAACGGGACGAGGCCGGGGCAGCCTCTGCCTCGTGCTCTAAAATCGGGGGTGGGCGTGGTAGCGCCCTTCGCCGCAACGATGAGGACGGAGACGACCATGAGCACTCGCAGCGATGAACAGCACGAGACGAATGCGCCTCAGCGAGAGGGAGGTGGTTCGGCGAAGCGGAAGCGGTCCCGCCCGTGGGGTCTACTCGCGCTTGCCTTCGCGCTTGGGTTGCTCATGTGGAGCTGCATTCCGAAGGGCTACCTGATCAGTTCGTCGGTGGATGAGCTGAGTACGGGTGACGCTGTTATCGCTCTTCGAATAGGTCACGCAGAATCGGTGTCTGGCCTGGAAGCACCGATTCATGACAGCTGGGTCGTGCTTCTCGATGCTCAAGGCAATCTCGAAGGCGCGCTCCGTCGCGATGATTCAGTAGCCCGTCTCGTGTGGCTTGACAGCGGGATTTCATACGGTTCGTGGGAGCAAGAGTACCTGACCACGGAAGACGGGACCCGTGTGGTGGACCGTGACCATTCGAGGATTGCGGAATATGGGCGTTACCTGCTGCCGGATGGACGAATTGTCGTTGTTTCTTCCTGGTCCGATAAGGGGCTTCTGATCGATACGATCGAACCTGATGGCAGTATGACGACTGTGGAAACTGAAGGAACGCGCGGAGACATGGGCCAGTGCGGGGGACGGATTGTGTCGATCGTCGACACGAAGCAGCTCCCGCGTGCGAAGGCATCAGAGGCCTTTGAGGCCTACGCCGCACAATCGGGCGGTGATGGTGACCAGCCGGAGGTTCTGTCTGTCGTCGTTCAGCTGACTGATCTTGACGGCGGTACTCCCCAGATCCTTGGCGTAGCGCCCGAGAACAATGTGTTGGGGTCGGGGCAGAAGATGTTTGCCTGCGAGGGGGATGTGATCACTGTGCCGGGCATCCAAGTGGCCGATCCTGACTCCGCGAAGAGGGCAAAAGTGTCTGAACCTGAGGGAACCCTGGTTCTCCAGCGATGGGACCTGTCGACGGGGCAGCGCACGGTTATTCCCGTGCTCGACGAGCAGGGAAATCCCATCGAATTGGGGAGAGACCCCAATATCGATCGCTATGTGGGGATCCAGGTGGGGCGCGAGTACAGGTTCATCAGTGCGGACGGTCATGCGTTTGCGGTCGACTTGGACAGTGGCCAGGGCCGTCACCTGTTCTCGTACAGGGAGCCGGGCAATTACCCACCAGTGTTGTTCCAAGTGACTAAGACGGGCGTCTACGCCCTCGACGATGACTTGCAAGGGCGCCGGGTCAACCTCATCTATCTACCGTGGGACGGGGGAGAGCGCCGGAAGGTTCTGACAACGACCAAGCTGGAGGGATACATCAAGACGTGGAGCCCGCTGTCGGGGCACGTGCGAAAGATTGAGTCCTTTACCCTGCGTCCCGGCTGGGACGGCGGCGCTCAGTAACGTAGCGAGGTAACACAGCACAGTCTCGCGCGGCACCGTGCGCGGCGCGAGGGGGGCGGTCTTCCAACGAAGACCGCCCCCACCCGTTACAGCGTGACGCCCACCTGGCTCAGCGCGAAGGCGAACTCTTCGCAGCGCGCTGCCCACCGGCCCTCGCGCCCGGAGGGGCCGGCGTGCCCGGCGACCATCTCGGTGCGCAGGATGATCGGACGCTCGAGCGGGTCGCGCGCGGCGACGAGGCCTCCTCTGGCCTCCGCGCCCGTGCTCTCGCCGCCGCCGGAGTCGACGCCGACCGCACCGGAATCCCCGGCCGCCCCCGAATCGCAGCAGTTGCAGCGCTTCCCAGCCCCGGCCTCGTCCGTGGAGGGCACCTGGCCGGTGGCCTCGCGTAGGCGCTGCACCCACTTGGTGGGCTCGATGAACTCGACGCGCGTGTCGTTGACTGAGGTCGTCGCCATGATCGCGGGCAGGAGCGCGCCGTCGGGCACGTTCTCGTACGGCGTGTAGCGGCTCATTGCGTCGAACACGGCGCGCGAGGTCAGCGGGTTGCCCCACTCCTCCCACTCGCCGACGGTGAGCGGCAGGGTCGGGTCCAGGATCGTGGTGAGCGCGTCCACGAAGGGCACGCCCGCCAGGATCGCGCGGAAGCGGTCGGGGGCGGCGTTGGTGACCGCGCCCATGAGGAGGCCTCCGGCGCTGCGGCCCTCGGCGACCAGGCGGCCGGGCGCCACCCACCCGGAGTCGACCAGCCAGTCGGCCACGTCGATGAAGTCCGTGAACGTGTGTTCCTTGACCAGCTCCTTGCCGTCCTCGTACCAGGCGCGGCCCATCTCGCCGCCGCCGCGCACGTGCGCGATCGCGTAGACGACGCGGCGCAGGATCGGCAGGCGCAGGGTCTCGAACTCGGGGTCGTAGCTGACCTCGTAGGAGCCGTACCCGATCTGCCAGCCCGCGTGCGTGCCGTCCGGGCGCGCGTTGCGGTGGTGGATGAGAGTGACGGGGATGTGGGTTGCGCCGTCGCGCGCGAGCACCCACACGCGCTCCTCGACGAACTCGGCGGGGTCCCAGCCGGGCGCCTCGCGGGTGCGCAGGGTGCGCACGCCCAGGGCCGCGTTTTCGCTTGTTGTCTCAGGGGACGAGGCCGGGGCGCGGTTCGACAGCGTCACCTCGGCAACCGTGGGCGGCACTGTCTGCGACTGGAACTCCACGCGCAGCGGATCGGCCCACGGGGTCGGCACGGTCGCGATCGTGCGCACAGGGGCATCCACCTCTACGCGTCGCCACGTGGGCGTGGGCTCGCTGCGGTCCCACACGTCGACCTGCGTGAACGAGCCCGAACGAAGCGAGAGCGCCACGTAGCCTGCGTGGGCCTCGACGTCGGTGATGCGCTCGCCGGGGCCGGGGCTGCGCAGCGGCTCCCAGGACTCAAACGGCGTGAGGGGGGCGGGCTCGTCCCCCGGCAGGGGAGTACCGGGCGTGCGATCCGCCAGGGCCTGGCGACTGTACGCGGAGGAAGACGTGACGCCGAGGCGCGCCAAGGCCTCGGGCGACCCCCCTGCGGGCAGCATCGCCTGCGCGAGCGAGCCCTCCTGCGTCAAGCCCGTATGCACGAGGAACAGGCGATCCCCCGCCGAATCCACCGACACCAGCGTGCGCGGGCGCACCGGCATGAGCGGCAGCGGGCGCACCGACGGGTGGGCGGGCAGCCACAGCCACGCGCGGCCCGCCGTCGACGACGACGAATGAATGACGACGTGCCCCGGGAAGCCCGAGGGCGCGAACCCCATCTCGAAGCCCTCGTCCGGTTCAACTAACAGCAGCTCGTCGGCCTCGCGCGGCGTGCCCAGGCGGTGCAGCCACACGTCGCACGCGCGCCACGCATCGTCCACTCCCATGTAGATAAAGGACTTCGAGTCATCCGCCCACGCGAAGCCGTACCCGGCGCCTGCCACGGCCTCGTCGATGACGCGCCCCGACGCCTCCTGCACGACCCACGTGTAGCGCTCGTCGCCGCTCGTGTCCCGCGCCCACGCGATCAGGCGCCCATCCGGGGAGGGATACAGGTCCGCCAGGCGGAAAAACTCCTGCCCGCGCGCCCACTCGTTCTCATCGACGAGGAGCTCCTCACCCCGCGCGGGCGCGCCCGGAGAGGGGACGAGCGGGATCGGCGCCCCGGCCTCGTCGCGCTCCACCGGCGCGCGGTGATGCGTCGCGTAGGACTGACCCTCCGCGAAACGACGGAAGTACCAGAACTCGCCCTCGCGGATCGGAACCGTCACGTCGGTGAGCGCCGTGGAGGCCTTCACCTCCTCCACGAGGCGCGCTGCCGCCTCGCGCGTCGGCGCCGTCACCGCGTCCGCCCACGCGTTTTCCGCCTCCAGGTGCGCGCGCACCTCCGGGTTCTCGCCGTCGCGCAACCAATCCCACGGGTCATCAAAATGCTGCCCGAACTGGTCGCGCACCCGGTACCCGTAACGCTTCGGGGCAACCGGGGGAGTCGGCGAGGCCTGGGGTGCGTGGTGCGGGGTCGTCTCAGTCATGGGAACCATCTTAGAGGCGGGGTGCGGACTAGGGAGGCACCCGGGTGTCCGGGGGCGGGCGCGACTCGGAGCCTTCACCCGAGTAGCCCCACCAGAGGCACCCGGGTGTCCGGGGGCGGGCGGTGCCTGCGCGCCGGGATGTCTGTTCTGAAGGCCGCTGAGAAGGCGTGTTCACCGTGCTCCCCAAAATTTCGCATGCAATTCCCTCACCTGTCTTTCAAAGTTTGAAATCAGATCGTTGAAATTCCGCGGTTTGTGGGCGGCAGGTGAAAGGGGGAGAAAGGGAATTGCATGCGAAATTTGGGGGCGGGACCAGGATAGGGCGGAAGAAGCAGTCCGGTGAGCGTGCGAGACTAGGGGAGTGAACGACGAACAAGCTCCCTCGCGCGGATCCGCCCCGCTCGCACCCGCGTCCCCAGTGCTTGAGCCCGCGGCCCCTGCACTCGAACCCGCGGCGCTCGCGGACCCGTCCGCTCCTCGTACCCAGCCCGGCGCTCGCGGACAGGTGAACGAGGAGCCCGCCCCGGCCTCGTCCCTCACTGAGCCCGGTACCCGTGGACAGGTGAACGAGGAAGCGGCCCCGGCCTCGTCCCTCACTGAGCCCGGTACCCGTGGACAGGTGAACGAGGAAGCGGTTCCCGCCTCGTCCCTCACTGAGCCCGGCACCCGTGGACAGGTGAACGAGGAAGCGGCCCCCGCCTCGTCCCTGAGCCTCGCCGAGCGGCTCATCGCCTGGGTGCGCGAATTCATCCAATTCGGGCTCGTCGGCGCGACCGCCTTCATCGTCGACGCCGGACTGTTCAACCTCCTCCAACACGGGCCGCTCGGCATCCTCGCCGGACACCCCAACACCGCGCAATTCGTTGCCGCCGTGACCGCGACCCTCTACTCGTGGATCGCCAACCGCCTGTGGACCTACCGCGGCCGCACCCGGGACAACGCCACGCGTGAAGCCATCCTCTTCTTCTTCGCCAACGCCTGCGGCATCGGCATCTCCCAGTTCTGCCTCCTCTTCACCCACCACATCCTCGGGTTCACCTCGGCGCTGGCCGACAACATCGCCGTCTACGTCGTCGGCTTCGCCCTGGGCACCGCGTTCCGTTTCTTCTTTTATCACTACGTGGTCTTCACCGGGGGTACGCGCGCGTAGGTTCGAGGCGCGGCGGTAGGGTCGACACGTGAAGGAAACGCCAGAGCACTACCCGACCCCCGAAGAATCCATCGCCACGATGGTCACCATTGACGACACCGCCCTCGTCTTCGAAGGCGGCGGCATGCGCAACGCCTACACGGCCGCGCTCGTCAGCCGACTCATCGCCGAAGGCATCAACTTCCCCCACATCTCCGGCGTCTCCGCGGGCTCCAGCCACCTGTGCAACTTCACCTCCCGCGACGCGATCCGCTCACACGCGACCTTCGTCGACCTCGTCGAAGACCCCGAATTCGGCGGACTCAAGCACTTCCGCAAAGGCCACGGCTACTTCAACGCCGAGTACATCTACCAGCAGATCTGCTACCCCGACGGCGCCCTGCCCTTCAACATGGACACCTTCCTGGCGAACCCCGCCACCACGCGCGTCGCCACCTTCAACGCATCGCGCGGCGAAGAACGCTGGTTCTCCAAGGAAGAAATGAGCACCCTGGACACCCTCGGGCCCATCGTCCGCGCCTCCTCCACGCTGCCCATTCTCATGCCGCCCGTCGAAATCGACGGCGACACCTACGTCGACGGCGCGCTCGGCCCCAACGGAGGCCTGCCCTTCGACCAGCCCCTGCGCGAGGGATACCGCAAGCTCCTCGTCGTCCTCACCCGTCCCCGCGACTTCGTCAAAGACCCCATGCCCGCAAGCGTCGGCGCCCTCCTGCGCACCGCCTACCGTTCATTCCCGTCCGTCTTCGAGGGCGTCGCCCTACGCACCGACCGTTACAACGCGGGACGCCGATTCCTCTTCGAGCTCGAGGAACGAGGCCAGGCCTACGTGTTCGCGCCCGACAACCTGTGGATCAACAACACCGAGTCGCGGCGCGAGCGCCTCGAAGCCACCTACCGAGCCGGCCTGGTCCAAGCCGTGCGCGAGATGCCCGCAATCAAGGCGTTCCTGGGGTTGTAAGGGGTCGCGGCTGGTGCGGGAGCCGTGTCGCGGTGCTGGCGGCCGGTGGTATCGGCGGCCCGGGGCGGGCTGGTGGCCCGTGGTGATGGCGGCCTGTGGTGATGATGGCCAGGCAGTGGGTTGGTGGCCCGTCGGTGGGTGGGTCTCTCGTTGGTTGTGTCGCGGGCCTGGGTGTGGCTTCTGTTTGGGGTTATCCGGATAGGTTGTGCGCATCCGGATAGGTTATGCGCATCCGGATAGGTTATTAAGGTATCCGGATGTTGGTTTCCTATCCGGATGCTGGTTTCCTATCCGGATGTGTTGTCGCCCGGGGGCGGCACCCGCTTAACTAGCTGCGTTGCGGGCCCGTGACCCGGCGCGTTGGGACATCGGAGGCTGGGGCCGCGGGAGGCGCGGCGGAGCCAAGGCTGCGCTCGTGATGATTCAGCTGGCGCCGCGGTCGTTGCAGCCGCTCCCAGGCATCGTGGCCGGGCTGTTTGGTTCTTGTCGTGCCCTCTTGCCGGGTGATTGGGGGGTTTTGCAACATTAGGAGCTGTTTTACGGCGTGTCGTCGGCGTGTCGTTGCTCTATTGGTGCAATTCCCCCCCCGTGGGCGACGGTGTAGGGCAGATTCTAGGGGTGGTTGCAACACATGCTATGCC
>NZ_ALIY01000045.1:0-5712 GCF_000283035.1 Actinomyces sp. ICM58 | reverse complement strand
CGGGCGCGGACGAGGCCGGGGCAGCCTCCCACGCGGAGGCCTCCCCCGAGCCCCCACCGGGGACGGCAATGTCGGGCCAGCCGCCGTCGTAGTCGGCGCCCAGCGCGTCCTCCACGTCGAAGGCGGGCACCTCCGGCGGCACGTAGTCGTCCTGGCGGCCCCCATCGGGGCCGATCAGGAAACCAAGGTCAGGCAAAGAAGTCGCGTCACTCATCGTCTCCAAGCCTAAACCGCCCCACCCTCAGCTGCGGCACTCACCCCGGGTGGCGCCAGCCACGAACGGCCAGATCGGGTGAGCCAACCGCGACAGGCGGCACGCGACGAGGCCGGGGCGCCCCGCGCTAATACGCGAAGGAAACCCCGGCCTCGTACCAGGAGCTACTTCTTGCGGTACAGCGACTTGGTCGCGTACACGGGCTCGGTGGTCACCTGGATGCCGAGGGAACGGAAGATGCCCTCGTCCACGGGGCCCAGGATGACGGACTCGTGCACGTCGCAGTCGCGCAGGGCGCACAGCTGGTCGAGGGCGCGGCGCGCGTTGTCGTCACCGTTGGCGGACACGGCCAGGGCAATGAGGACCTCGTCGGTGTGCAGGCGCGGATTGCGCGAGCCCAGGTCGTGGGTCTTCAGGCGCTGGATAGGCTCGATCGACTGGGGAGCCAGGAGCTGGACCTCGTCGGGCAGGCCCGCAAGCTTCTTGAGGGCGTTGAGGAGCATCGCCGAGGAGCAGCCCAGCAGCGCCGACGTCTTGCCCGTGACGATCTGGCCGTCGGGCAGCTCGATCGCGGCGGCCGGCTCGCCCGTGGCCTCGGCCAGGTCCAGGGCGGGACGCACGACCGGGCGATCCATGCGGCCCACGCCCACGCGGCTCATGAGCAGGGAGATGCGCGCCGACTGCACGGGTTCGCTCATCTCCTTCTTCTCGGTCACGAGGGCCTTGTAGTAGCGGCGAATGATCTCTTGGCGCGAGGCCTCCCTGCAGGCCTCGTCGTCGACGATGCAGTGGCCCGCCATGTTGACGCCCATGTCCGTGGGGCTCTTGTAGGGGGAAGATCCGAGGATCTTCTCGAAGAGGCGGTTGAGGACCGGGAAGATTTCGACGTCACGGTTGTAGTTGACCGTCTTGATCCCGTAGGCCTCCAGGTGGAAGGGATCAATCATGTTGACGTCGTCGAGGTCGGCGGTTGCCGCCTCGTAGGCGATGTTCACCGGGTGATCCAGCGCAATGTTCCAGATCGGGAAGGTCTCCCATTTCGCGTAGCCGGACTCGATCCCGCGCTTGTGGTCGTGGTAGAGCTGCGACAGGCAGGTCGCCATCTTGCCGGAGCCCGGGCCGGGAGCCGTCACCACGACGAGGTCGCGGCTGGTCTGAACGTACTCGTTGGCGCCGTAGCCCTCGTCGGAGACGATGCGCTCCACGTCCGAGGGATAGCCGGGGATCGGGAAGTGGCGGTAGACGCGGATGCCGAGCTTCTCGAAACGCTCCTTGACCTCTGCAGCAGCCTTGTTGTCGTCCGTCCACTGCGTGATAACGACGGACCCGACGTACAGGCCGCGCTCGCGGAACTCGTCGATCTGGCGCAGGACCTCGTCGTCGTAGGTGGTTCCCATATCGGCGCGGACCTTGCGGCGCGCGAAGTCCTTCGCGTTGACGGCGACGATAATCTCGACCTCGTCGGCCAGCTCGCGCAGCATCCGCACCTTGTTGTCGGGCGTGAAGCCGGGCAGGACGCGCGAGGCGTGCATGTCGTCGATCAGCTTGCCACCAAACTCCAGGTACAGCTTTCCACCGAACTCGCCGCGCCGTTGGGCGATGTGTCGAGACTGCATCTCGACGTACTGATCACTATCAAAACCGATGCGGTGCATGCATCCTCCGAGGTCGCGGAAATAAAAGAGGCCGTCCGTGTGGGGCGGTCAGGCGCAGTCGCGCCCTCGGGATTCCATTGTAGGCACGCACGGCCCCCGCTAAAGAAGGCGCGCGCGAAAGGGGGCTGACCTCACACGATGTGGCGCTGCATGGCCCAGCGCGTCAGCTCGTTGCGGTTAGAGAGCTGGAGTTTGCGCAGGACGGAGCTGACGTGCGTTTCCACGGTCTTGATGGAGATGAACAGGTCGTGGGCGACTTCCTTGTAGGTGTAGCCGCGGGCGATGAGGCGCATGACCTCCTGCTCGCGGGCGGAGAGCAGGTCCAGCTCGCTGTCGGTCGTGGAGACCTCGCCGGTCCCAAAGGCGTCGAGCACGAAGCCGGCCAGGCGCGGGCTGAAGGCCGCGTCCCCGGCCGCCACTCGCCCGATGGCCTCGACGAGGTCGGGCGTGGAGATCGACTTGGTGACGTATCCGCGAGCGCCCGCCCGGATGACCTGGACGACGTCTTCGGCGGAGTCGGAGACGGACAGGGCCAGGAAGTGCAGGCCCTCGATGTCGCGGCAGGCGCTGGCGACTTCGGCGCCGCCTCCGCCGTTGCCGCCGGGCAGGTGCACGTCGAGGAGGGCGACGTCGGGGGTCAGGGCGCGGCAGGCGGCGATGGCGCCTTCGACGTCGGAGGCGTCCCCGACGATCTCGAGGTCGGCCCCGGAGTTTTCGAGTTCGGATCGCACCCCGGCGCGAACCATGGGGTGATCGTCGATGACGAGGATGCGGATGGTCACTGTGTCCTCCCGGTCGGGGCTGTTTGTTCCAGGATATCGGAGCGGGGAACGCTCAGGGCGATTTCGGTTCCGCGCGCGAGACGCCTGATCGTGGCCTCTCCCCCGGCGCGGCGCATGCGCCCCACGATGGAGTCGCGCACGCCGTGGCGGTCGGGGGCGATGGTGGCGAGGTCGAAGCCCGCGCCGCTGTCCTTGATGAAGGCCTCCACGGCCTGGGGGCGCACCTCGACGTAGACGGAGACGGGCGGGGCGCCGTGGCGCACGGCGTTTTGGCAGGCCTCGGCCAGGGCCGCGACGAGGGCGAGCTCACCGGGACCCGGCCGCATGTCGCCGACGACGACGACGCTGATGGGCACGCCGTAGCGGCTCTCGACCCCGACGACGGCCTCGGTGACGGCGGCCTCGAGGGAGTCGGCGGCCCCGGCGTGGCCCGTGTAAAGCCAGGCGCGCAGCTCGCGCTCCTCCGTCAGGGCGATGGCGCGCACGCGGGCGGGGTCTTCGGCGGAGGCGCGGATGAGGGTCAGGGCCTGGAGGACGGAGTCGTGCAGGTGGGCGGCGATGTCGGCGCGCTCGGCGTCGCGCACGCGCTGGGCTTGGGCCTGGGACAGGTCCTTGGTGGTGCGCAGCCACATGGGCACGAGGGCGAAGAGGACGCCGGCGACCAGGGCCGCGCCGATGAGGCCGCCGCGCAGCAGGATGACGGGCGGGTTGTCGCGTGAGGCGACCATGACGACGCCGAGGCTGAGCAGCGCGATGCCGCCCAGGACCGCCCCGATGAAGCGCATAGAGCGCCAGTTGCGCACCTCGCGGCTCTGGCTCCACACCAGGGTAATGCCGGAGACGATCGAGATGATGGATCCCATGTCGCGCCAGTCGAGGGTGCTCGTCGCGTTCAGGATCGTGCCGGCCACGGCGGCAACCAGGAGCCCCACGCCCGTCGCGATCATGCGGTTACGCGCGACCTGGGCCGCCCGTTCCTCTCGCAGGCGCACGAGGCCGGGGCTGAGCGTACCCGACGCCGAGGCCTCGGGCGTGTCCTCGGGGACCGTCACCCACAGCCACAGGTAGGCGAGGGCGCCCACGCCGAGCACGGTGAAGCCGATGAGCGTGACGCGCACCAGGAGCACCGGGATCCCCAGGTGCACGGCCAGGCCCGAGCAGACGCCCCCCATCCAGGGGGTGGGCATGTCGGGGCTGGAGGAGGTCGCGCGCACGAGCGGAGGCCTGGCGGGGGGCGCCGGAATGGGCGGCGTCCACCCCGGTCGGGGGTAACTCTCGGGTCTGCTCACCCTCCCATTGTGGCACGCCCGGGCAGGAGGCCAGGGGTACCCCCGAGACAATCAGGGGCCGTTCAGGGAGTCCCCTACTGTCGGAGCACCCCTGTTGTTTGGTTGAGTAGTGGTATCGATCCACGCATCGTGGATCCCATCGAGAGGAAGTGCACCATGAGTTGGTCTCACGGTCCGTCGGACCCCAGCGGCAACTACCAGCAGCGCCCGCCCCGCAACAGGTTCTTTGAGTCCATGCGCGGCTCGGGATGGTACCGCGCGCAGCCTCGCGTCGTCGGCGGCGTCTGCTCGGGCGTGGCCGCACGCACCGGGTGGGACATGTCCCTCGTGCGAGTGCTGACCGTCCTCGCCGCGTTCTTCATCCCCTTCGTGCCCCTCGCCTACGCGCTCGGTTGGCTCCTGCTGCCCGAGGCCCAGGACGGCCGCATTCACCTGGAGGAGGCCCTCGAGGGACGCTTCGATATCGCCGTTGTCGGCGGCATTGTCCTCGGCCTGTTCTCCCTGTCGTCCCTCATCCCCTCTGCGGGCCTCATCTTCGGGGGCGCCGGCATCGGATTTGGCTCCTTCTTCGCGCTCGCCATCATCGGCGGCCTCATCGGCCTCGTGTATCTCGTCGTGGCCAGCGCCAGCTCTCCGAACAAGCGGCGCGGCCCGGGGGCCTCCGGCCAGCAGTACGGGACCCCGCAGTACGGGACCCCGCAGTACGGCGGCCAGCAGGGCGCCTCGCCGGCGGGGGACACCGCCCCTTTTGGGGGAACCACCCCGTCCGCTAGCGACGCGGGTCCCGCGTCACCGGGGCAAACGAACCCCGAGCACCCCGCCGGATACCCCTTCTACGGAGTCCCGGCAGACTCCCCCAGCGCCTCCGGGGCCCCCGGCGCGCAGGCCGGGCCGCGCCCGGCCGCCGCTCATCCCTCCCAGCCCCACCCGGGCTGGAGGCCCCCCTCGGGCCCGCCCAAGCCTCGTCAGTGGACCCCGCGTCCCGCGCCGACCCACCGGCCCCGCACGGTGTCCGCGCGCGCGAACCTGGCTATCACGGGCCTCCTGGTCCTCGTCGCTGCCGCCGTCTTCGCCGGCATCTACATGGTTGACAAGGGACCCTCCATCCCCTTCATCACGGCCGCAACACAGTCCCAGACGATCGCGCGCATCATCGTCATCGGAGGCGGCGTGTGCCTGATCATCGTCGGCCTCTCCCTCGCGATCGCAGCCCTGCGCGACCGCAGCGCCGGCTGGCTCACGACCCTGTCCATCCTCGGAATCATCGTCGCGCTGCCCACCGCCGCCATCGGCACGGAGGCCACGCGGGGCGCGATCACCACGATCGGCTCCACGATCCAGAATCCGGCCAGCGACAAGACGGTGGATTGGACCGTCAGCTCCGTGCAGGGCTCGAGCCCCCTGGGCACCGTCACGCTCGACCTGAGCGGCGCCCCCGCGGGCACCACCAAGTCGATCACCGTGAGCTGGCAGGCCTGGCAGAACCTGACGATCAAGGTCGCCGAGGGGCAGCCCATCCAGATCGTGTGCCAGTCAAGCATCGATTCCCTGGCCACGAACATGGACGACGACGGCTGGGCCGCTCCGCTAAAGGACTGCTCCGACAAGACGGCGACCTCCCCCTCGTGGGGCAAGTCCTCTCTCGGCGGCATCACCGTGCTCATCACGCAAGACGCGGAGTTGGAGAACCTGACGATCCTGCAGACCCCGGATTCGTCCGGCACGTGGGGTTCCACGCCGGCGCCGACGCCCAGCGTGACGCCGAGCACAAC
>NZ_ALIY01000044.1:0-2451 GCF_000283035.1 Actinomyces sp. ICM58 | reverse complement strand
GCGCGAACGGGGCACACACGGGCCTGCTGCTGGACACGGGCCAGTCGATTCCCGTGGACCGCACGATCGTGCTGGGACGCGCCCCCTCGCCCGTGTCGCCCGGCGACGTGCCCATCCCCGTCGACGATCAGACGCGTTCCCTGTCGCGCACCCACGTGCGGATCACGCCGACCGCCAGCGGCATTTCGATCGTTGACATGAACTCGGCGAACGGGACGCGCGCCCGCACGCCCAACGGGCGCACCCACACGCTGGTGCCGGGTCAGCCACTGGAGCTGCCGTTGAATAGTCAGCTGCTGCTCGGCGAGCGCCTGATTTCCGTCGTCGACCTGCGCCAGCGTCGCTGACCGGCGCACGCCCGGGCTCTGTGTGATCGTCTAGCTGGCATCGTTGAGAGGACTAAGGATGATGGTGATGACGGGTATGGGTCGGCGCGTGGCCCGATGGATGGCAGGCCTGGCTGCGGTGGCGTGCTGTGTGGCGGGGGCGGCCTTGCCCGCTCACGCCGATGATGGGCCTGTTCCGGTCCCCTCCACCCCGCCCACGGCCGCGCCCACTACCCCGCTGTTCCCGGGTCGCCCCATCCACATGAGAGCCAACTTCGAATTCGGCGAGCGCGCCGTTCCGGGGCAGCAGCGCAGCCAGCCCACCGCCTACCTGTTGCTGGTGTTCTCAGATTGGGGTAAGGGGCGGAGTCTGACCGAGCAGGAGTGCCAGGACCTGGTGTCCACGTTCTGGTCTGGGACCGGCCCTGACTACCAGGTGGAGGCCGCTGTAAAATACGACGATTGTCAGATCGAGGCCTACTACCTGGGCGAGGCCCGCCATGCGTTCTATTCCCTGGATGAGTCAGGGCACATGCAGGTGCGCCCGCCCATGGCCTACCTCAACCAGATCGCCACTTCTTTTGACAACCTTGTCTTCGATCGCCTTGACTTCGACGTCACGGCCATGAATAACGCTCACTGCAACGCGAACCCCTCAAAAGAAGACCTCGACCTACTATTGAACATCACCCACATGTCCACCTGTGTGTGGGACGTTCACGACGGGGCCACGATACCAGCGACCGATGAGCCGTTGATGGAAGGTGACGTCGAGGACTACTTCACCGGCAAACTCGCTGGCACGGTCGGGCCTTTCACCGAGCTGAACCCGCCCATCAACCCCTTCACCATCACCCCCACGCCCACCACCGATCCGGCCGCCGGCGCCTCGGCCGCCGCGTCGGGAGACCAGTCCCAGAGGGGGGAGTCTGCTTTCACGGGCCTGCTCGTCGGTATCGGCGCCGCCATCGCCGCCCTCCTCCTGGTCGGCACAGGCGCCCTGGTGGTGGCCCTGCGCCGCAGGAAGTAACGACTCGTCCACGGGCACTTGCGCGGGGCCCGTCCCAGGAGTCAGGCGGCGGCCCTAACCCCCGTGGTCGCCGAGTACCTCGGGCTGAGCCTGTGCGCATGTTGTTGACGCTTTCCTGCCCCGCCTGCCATCTGGTAGGCTGGGGGCGTTACATCGGCCGTTTAGTAAAGGAGTACCGTCATGGCGACTCAGGTTGAGATTCAGCGGAAAGAGTGGCAAGACTGGGTTGACAGGCTCGTTAACAACCCTGACTGCGTCGCGACGCAACTGGAAGAAGCAGCAAAACTTCTGAGGGACAATATCTCCCTCCAGAATGAGAGCAAGTGGGGTGTTGAAGATGGGCCTCAGGCGTTTGCCAAGAGGTATCGCTTCTATCTTCAGCAGGAAGTGGCAGCCCTCAAGAGTATGGCGGAAAATGCTCGTAAATTCGCTGGCTACGTGACTCAGGCCATCGCTATGCTCGACGAGAAGGATCAGAACGCAGCCTCGTGGCTCAACGAACAGATCAAGAAAGTTGACGCTGTCTACAAGTCGGGGCCCATGAAGGAAGCTGAGCGCACTGGTGCTCTCAATGGCGCTTCGGCGGGAAGAATCTACTAAGCAACGAGGGGCATCGCTTTGACCATGGGAAGGCACGACATGCAGCTACGATCGATCACGTCAATTTTTCGTCAGACGGCTAAGTGGATGGCGTGCGCGGCCGCGGCCGCGTGCTGCGTGGCAGGGGTGGCTCTGCCCGCTCACGCGGTTGACGAGGAACCCATCTCTCTTCCACAGACAGCCCCCTCCCAGGCTCCCTCCACAGGTTTCTTACCCGGCCACATCCTCAACATTAGCGCGCGCCTGGACCGTACCACCTACGAGACCGGGGATGACGAGATCGAGTGGGTCACTCACTACTACGTGTTTGTGTGGAAAGGGCCTTACGGAGCCGAGATCACCCGCGACGACTGCCAGCAGATCGCCAACACCTTCTGGGCGGGCAGCGCAGACACCTACACAGCAAGTGCAGTCTACGATCTAAGCGGCTGCTCCTTCGACGCCTACTACCTGAAAGACGCTCAGCACGCGTTTTACTCCCTCGACGAGTCCGGA
>NZ_ALIY01000043.1:0-10154 GCF_000283035.1 Actinomyces sp. ICM58 | reverse complement strand
CCTCGTCGTTGCGGTGGATGACGTCGTGACGACGGGGGCGACGATTCGGGAGATGGAGCGTGTGCTCGGTCGCCTGGATGGGATCGCGGCGTTGGCCCGACCGGGGCTTATCTCATGACGCAGGTCACCGGTCTGGGGTATGCTGTAGACACGGACTTTCGATAGCGCGATGGGCACAGACGCCTGTCACGTCAGTGCGGGAGGTGATAGCTCAGACCACGGTTCGGGCAGTGAGCACCGAACAATCCCCACCCGCGGGCAACGATGCCCGCCGCACACCATGGAGGAAACACATGGACATCACCGTCGTCGCACGTAATGCCGAGATTCACCCGAATTTCCGGGCATACGTGGAGGAGAAGGTTTCGAAGATCACCCAGTTCTACCCGCGCGCGCAGCGCGTGGACGTTGAGCTGACTCACGAACGTAACCCCCGCCAGGCAGACACCGCTGAGCGTATCGAGCTGACCGTCTACGGCAAGGGCCCGATCATCCGCGCGGAGGCTCAGTCTGCGGATCGCTACGCGGCCGTCGACATTGCCGCCGGGAAGCTCTACGAGCGCCTGCGCCGCCTGCGCGATCGCGTCAAGGACCACCGCCGTCGGTACCCGCGCGACCTGGTCGAAGCCGAAATCCTCGAAGTCACTCCTGTCGTCGAAGAAGTCGCCGAGCCCGAGCCTGAGGCCCCCAAGCCACTGAGCAGCGCGGGGGATCTGAAGGTCGGCGAGGCCCGTGAGGAGCAGTGGGGCGACACGCCCATCATCGTGCGCCAGAAGGTGCACGAGGCGCCGCCGATGAGCGTGGACGAGGCCCTCGATCAGATGATGATGGTCGGCCACCCCTTCTTCCTCTTCGTCGATAAGGAAACGAACCAGCCGTGCGTCGTCTACCACCGTCACGGGTGGACGTACGGCGTGCTTCGCTTGAACACGACGATCTGACGGTTCACTGATGTGGCTGTGCCCCGGGTCTTGGGCCCGGGGCACAGCCGTATGTTCGCTCTGAGACGTTAAATGCGTCCATGTTCGCGCGGGCGTTTCCACTTTGGGCAGTTAGTTCGTAAACTAATGGGTGGATTTGACTGTTCGCTCTACAAGGGGGCGGGCTATAGACGTCAGGAGCTATTCGTGTCGATTATTGACAAGATCCTTCGCGCGGGCGAAGGCCGGATGCTGCGCAGGCTGGATCGTCTCGCGTCGCAGGTGGATGCCTTGCAGGAGGACTTCGAGGCGCTGACGGACGAGGAGCTGCAGGCCAAGACCCAGGAGTTCAAGGACCGCCTCGAGGAGGGCGAGACCCTGGACGACATCCTGGTCGAGGCGTTCGCGACGGTCCGCGAGGCCTCGTGGCGTATCCTGCGCATGCGTCCCTTCCATGTCCAGGTCATGGGCGGCATCGCCCTGCACCAGGGCAAGATCGCGGAAATGAAGACTGGTGAGGGCAAGACCCTGGTTGCCACGATGCCCTCCTACCTGCGTGCGCTGACCGGCAAGGGCGTGCACGTCGTGACGGTCAACGACTACCTGGCGAAGTACCAGTCGGATCTGATGAGCCGCGTGTATAACTTCCTGGGCATGACGTGCGGCTGTATCCTCGTGGGCCAGACGCCGGCCGAGCGCCGCGAGATGTACGCCTGCGACATCACCTATGGTACGAACAACGAGTTCGGCTTCGACTACCTGCGTGACAACATGGCGCAGGTTCCCGAGGACATGGTCCAGCGCGGCCACGCCTTCGTCATCGTCGATGAGGTCGACTCTATCCTCATCGACGAGGCACGTACCCCCCTCATCATTTCGGGTCCCGCGGACGGTGACCTGAACCGCTGGTACGTGGAGTTCGCCCGCATCGCGCGCCTGCTCACGCGCGACGAGGACTACGAGGTCGACGAGAAGAAGAAGACCGTCGGCATCCTGGAGCCGGGCATCGATAAGGTCGAGGATCAGCTGGGCGTGGAGAACCTCTACGAGGCCGCGAACACCCCGCTGATCGGCTTCCTGAACAACGCGATCCGCGCCAAGGAGCTGTTCTTTAAGGACCGCGACTACATTGTGGACGGTGGGGAGGTCCTCATCGTCGACGAGCACACGGGACGCGTCCTGCCGGGTCGGCGCTACAACGATGGCATGCACCAGGCGATCGAAGCCAAGGAAGGTGTGGAGATCAAGGCCGAGAACCAGACGCTGGCCACGATCACGCTGCAGAACTACTTCCGCCTCTACCCCGAGGGCTCGCGCTCGGGCATGACCGGTACGGCCGAGACGGAGGCCGCGGAGTTCGCGTCGACCTACAAGATCGACGTCGTCCCGATCCCCACGAATAAGCCGATGATCCGCAAGGACCAGCCCGACCTCGTCTATCCGACGGAGAAGGGCAAGCTCAACGCGATCATCGAGGACGTGGTGGAGCGCCACGAGGCCGGCCAGCCGGTCCTCATCGGTACTGCGTCGGTCGAAAAGTCCGAGCTGCTCTCCCAGATGCTCACGAAGAAGCACATCCCGCACCAGGTGCTCAACGCCAAGCAGCATGCCCGCGAGGCCGCCGTCGTCGCGATGGCGGGTCGCAAGGGCGCAGTGACGGTTGCCACGAACATGGCCGGCCGCGGTACCGACATCATGCTGGGCGGTAACTCGGAGTTCATCGCCCAGGCGAACCTGGCCGCCGAGGGGCTCGATCCCAAGGAGAACCCGGAGGAGTACCGCGAGGCGTGGCCCAAGGCCCTGGAGGCCGCCGAGGAGGCCGTGGAGGCCGAGCGTGACGAGGTGCGCGAGCTGGGCGGCTTGTACGTGCTCGGTTCGGAGCGCCACGAGTCGCGTCGTATCGACAACCAGCTGCGTGGTCGAAGTGGCCGTCAGGGTGACCCGGGCGAGTCACGCTTCTACCTGTCGATGGAAGACGACCTGATGCGCCTGTTCAACTCGGGCATGGCCCAGCGCATCATGGCGTCCGGCGCCTACCCGGAGGACATGCCGCTGGAGAATCGTTTGGTGTCGCGTTCGATTGCGTCGGCCCAGCACCAGGTGGAGGCTCGCAACTTCGAGATCCGCAAGAACGTCCTAAAGTACGACGACGTCATGACGGGTCAGCGTGAGACGATTTACGCCGAGCGCCGCAAGGTGCTTGAGGGCGAGGACATGGGGCCGCAGCTGCGTTCCTTCGCGGAGTCGCTCGTGACGGGCCTGGTCGACGAGGCGATCGCCGACAAGCCGGTGGATGAGTGGGATCTGTCCTCCTTGTGGGAGAACCTGCGTGGTTACTACCCGCCGTCGGTGTCGATCGAGGAAGTCGAGGAGGAGCACGGCGGCAGGAATTCCCTGGTCCGCGACGACCTCGTCACTGAGCTCGTGGGTGACATCCACGCGGTGTATGAGGACACGGAGGAGCGCCTCGACGAGAATCCGCTGGCGCAGGCGCAGCTGGGCGATGAGCCCATGCGCACGCTCGAGCGCCGCGTCGTCATCTCCGTGGTGGATCGCCTCTGGCGCGAGCACCTCTACGAGATGGACTACCTGAAGGAGGGCATCGGCCTGCGCGCGATGGGTCAGCGCGACCCGCTCGTCGAGTACAAGGACGAGGGCGCCCAGATGTTCCAGGCGATGGTCGAGCGCATCCGCGAGGAGTCCGTCCAGCAGGTGTTCAGCTTCGCCAAGCAGTTCGAGCGCGCCTTGGCCTCGGCGGAGGAGCAGGCGGGTGGCGCGATTACGCGCGCGACCGTGGCTCCGGCAGACACGGGGGAGGCGAGCGAGCCTCGTCGCGAGGCTGACGCCGAGCCGAGCGTCGAAGAGGTGGCTTCTGCCGAGTCCGCGGCCTCCGAGGCCGCTCGCGAGGCCGTGGCGCACGCCCGCTCGGTCATGGGCACCGTGGGCCGCGAGAAGGCGCCGAGCCGCGTGAGCTACAGCTCCGCGGAGGGTGCGTCGGCCCCATCCGCAGCCGGCGGTAACCGCGCGGAGCGTCGCGCGGCGGCCAAGAAGCGTCGCCGCCGCTGACGCGCGTCGTCTCAGTTCAGTGAGCGAGGGGGTTCCTGCGGGAGCCCCCTCGCTCCTTTATGGGGGTGGGGTCAGGCGAGCTCGAGGGCGGTCGTCATCCACCGTCCCCGGTACTCTTCGAGGCGCAGGGCGAGCGCGTAGGTGCGCGTCGCCGTGGCGACGATGACGGCCACCTCCGTGTGCTTCTCGTCGATTGCGCAGGTGCGCACGTGGATGGGGGTGGTGCCGCGGGCGCAGGGGGAGAGGTGGACGCCGACGAGGGCGGCGTAGAGGTCGGGGAGGAGCCACCTGCGTAGCTGGGGTGCCTGGCGGGCTCCGGTGACGACCTCGACGATGGCGCGGGCGAGGAGGGCGGCCCAGGGGCCCGGATCCGGCAGGTCGCTGCGCAGGACGTCACGTTCGGGCACCGGTCTGGGGGCTGGCCTGGGGGAGCGTGCGAGCTGGCGAGGGGTGGACCATCGGAAAGGGGCTGCGGGCTCGGGATGTGAGGGGGTGGGCCCGGTGTGGGGGCGAGCGGGCTGCTGCGTGCGTTGATGCGTCCGGGGGTGGATGGGGGTGCTCATGGCAGGTCCTGGGGGATGGAGAGTTGCTGTCCGGGGTAGATCAAGTGCGGGGTGGAGATGGCTTGGGCGTTCGCGACGTGGATGGCTTGCCAGACGCGGGTGATCTGGGCGTCGTCGGAGCCTGGCCGCAGGGAGGCGGCGATGGACCAGAGGGAGTCGCCGGGGGCGACGGTGACGGTGTCGGGCAGGTCGGCCTGGCCGAGAGGTGGCGGATCCTGGGATGTGCCTTCCCGCGGGGCCGAGGCCGGGGTCGCCTCCGTTGCGCCCGTTTGCTGCGGCGTGGGGGCGCCGGGTGCGTCCGCCCACGTGAGGGACACGCCTGGGGAAGCGGTGTCCTGCGGGACAGCCTGGGCCGCGCCAAGGGGCGCGGAGGTGATGAGCGCGGACCCGATGAGGGCACCCGCGCCCGCCCGGGAGAGCAGGGATCTCGACAGTCGCGTGCCGTAGCGCGAGACGAGGGTGTGGGCGCCCCGGCGCAGCGGCGGCGGCGCCAGGCGCAGCGTGGCCAGGTGGGCGACGGCCGAGCACAGGAGGTTCCAGAACAGGAGCGCGAGGGCGATGATCGCGAGGATCCACACGACCAGCGTCTCGGGAGCGTCTGGCGCCAGCTGGGGCGCCGCGTAGGCGAGGTAGAGGGCATCGAGGGTGGCCGCCGGCGCGCCGACAAGCCACAGGAGTGCGTCGGTCAGGGGCGCCTGACCTCGTAATGAACGTGAATCGTGTGTCATGGCGAACTCTTCATTGAGGAGACGGATTCGATGGATAAACTATCCACTTCATGCAAGCAGATGTCAATCCATATCAGTTAATGTGATCAAAGTGTGATGTACAGCGCTCCAGCCGTCGTGTGTGGCATGGTAGGTCCATGGATATGCATGCCTTCATGGACGAGCTAGAAGCGCGCTTCGACGAGGAGAGGGGGCGTGAGATCGACGAGCTCATCGATGAGCTCACCGACGCCGAAAGAGCCTCCATCACGCTGTCCGCGCGGCTCGCGGGCACCGACGGGAGCGTGAGCCTCGCGCTGCGCGGGGGGAGCGTCGTCGTGGGCGAAGTGCTCGACGCGACCCGCTCGTGGGTGCTCCTGCGAGAGGGCGCCGGAGATAGCCTCGTCATGCTGCCCGCCGTCGTCGGCGCGTGGCCGCTCGGCCGCAGCGTCGCGCGCGAATCGTCGATTCGCGGCGGCGTCGGCGTCGGACACGTCCTGCGCGAGCTGTGCGCCCGCGCGGTCAGCGTCGCCATTGACTCGGACTGTGGTGACCACCGGGGAGTCATCGACGCGGTCTACGCGGACCATGTCGATGTCACCCTCAGCGGAGCGGCCCTCGGCTATGACGGCCGCGATGAACAGGAGGGGCAGACCGTCTCGCTGGCGCTCGCGGGGCTTCGTCGACTCCGCGTGCTCGGCCAGCGCTGGTCGCCTGCCTACTGAGCGTGCTCCGCCTTCTGACGCTCACGCGTCGCGGCGTACTGGTCCTGGATGAACTGCTCCAGGACGGACTCTTCGACCCGCCAGACGTGCTTGCCGCCCACCTGGATGGCCGGAAGCTCGCCGGAGGAAACGAGGGCGCGGGTGGCTGACATCGTGAGATTCAGGGTCTCGGCGACGTCAGCGAGAGTGAGGAATCGTGTTGCCATGGCAACATGGTATCAGTTGAGATCGTTTCGTTTGAATGGTTTGAGTCGACAATTTTTCGCTTGCGAATCGGTCGATCTGATCGGTTGGTGACGAT
The DNA here is from genome assembly GCF_000283035.1 of Actinomyces sp. ICM58. Lineage (NCBI taxonomy): Bacteria > Bacillati > Actinomycetota > Actinomycetes > Actinomycetales > Actinomycetaceae > Actinomyces > Actinomyces sp. ICM58. Next base: position 3,872 of record NZ_ALIY01000043.1, on the reverse strand, counting down.
AGATAGTCGATAACCTACCGCTTTTTGGCGGAAGCGTGCATCATGGAAGGGTGAAACGCGTCTCAGCTTCAGTGTCGATTCCGGCGCGCGCCCCCGGCTCAATGGACCGGCGACTCCTCCTCGGCGTCGTCCTCATCATCGCGTCCGTGATCGCTTTCAGCCTCCTCGGCGGCTTCCTGCGGGGAGGAAACCGCGTCTACACCGTCACGACCAGCATCGCCCCGGGCGAGGCGATCACGGCCGACAACGTCCGTGAGGTCGTCGTCCACGTCGACCCGACCGTCTACGCTCCGACCACCGAAACCCCCCTGGGCACGCGCACAACACGCCTCCTCACCCCCGGTCAACTCGTCATGCGCACCGACCTGGACACCGGCTCCCAGGTGGGTGCACGCGACCCCGACGGCATGCACCGCGTCGCGCTCACCGTCACCGCGGGACTGCCCGACGGTGTCGCCGACGGTACGCCGATACGTCTGTGGACCGTGCCCACCCGCTCCGCCTCACCCACAGAGACGAGCGCGCGCGAAATCGAGGGCACCTTCACCTTCGTGCGCACGGTCGACACCTCGGGCTCCCAGGCGCGCAGGGGAACACGCATCGAAATCATGGCGAACGGGGCTGCCCTACCCACGCTCCTGGCCGCCCAGACCTCGACCGACGAGCTCGCCGCCGTCCCCGTGGGGGCGCCGTGAGCGCCGTTCACGGGGTCGTCATCCTGGCCGATCAGCGATACGAGGCCCCGATCATCCAGGCGATCCAGTCGCGCGCCGACGCGCTGGCCATCGTGCGACGCTGCGCTGACCTCGCCGAGGTCATCGCCGCCGCGCGTGCCGGCGTCGCAGACCTGGCCGTCATTGACGGAGCCGACCCGGATCTCACGGCCGATGCCGTGGGCGCCCTGCGCGAGGCCGGCATGGAGGTCGTCGCCCTGGCTCAGCACGCCGAGCGCTTGCGCCTGTCAGCCCTCGGCGTCGCCTCAGTCGCTGCGCCCGCCAGCCCCGAACAGGTCGTCAACTCGCTCATCGCCGCGACCCGCACGCGACGCTCCCAACCGGCCACGGCCTCGTCGCCGCCACCGCCTCCCCCCACCAGCGCGGGCTCCGTCCTGGCCGTGTGGGGGACATCGGGGGCGCCGGGGCGCACAACCCTGGCCGCGGGCATCGCGACGATGCTTGCCGCGCGCGCCCCCACGATCCTCATCGACGCCGACACCTCCAACCCGACCGTCTCGCACCTGCTCGGACTGCCCGTCCACGCCTCCGGCCTCTCCGTCCTCGCGCGCGCCGCCTCACGAGGGGCCCTGACCCCCGAGGACCTGGTCGGCGCGTGCGCGAGACGCTCCGAGGGGCTGCGCATCGTCACCGGCCTGGTCACCCCCCACCGGTGGCGCGAGGTCAGCCGCACCAGCATCGAGGCGATCATCGCGGCGGCCCGTCTTTGTGCGCGCTACAGCGTCATCGACCTGGCGGCAACCTCCCTCGAGAAGGCCTCTCGCGGCGCAAACCGGGACGACGTCGCCCTCGGCGTCCTCGCACGGGCCGACCGCCTCGTCGTCGTGGCGCGCGGGGACATCGTCGGCGTCAACCGGCTCTCCTTCCTGGCGCGCTGGTGGGAGGAACACGGGCGCGACATCCCCGTCGACGTCATCGTCAACCGCGTCACCTCGGACGCGATCGGGCCCCGCCCCGTCGCCGCGCTGCAGGCCGCCATCGGCGCGTTCATGCCCGGGCACATCTTCCACACCGTGAGCGAGGACGGCGGGGTGGGACGGGCGTCCCTGCGCGCCAAGGCGCTGGGAGAAAAAGGCACGGGTTGCCTCGCCGCCGACGAGTTGGAAGCCATCGTGGCCCAGTGGGTGCCTACACTGTGAGCATGCGCGTCTACATTCCCGCCCTCTTGTCCGACCTGTCCGTCCCGCTGCCGCCCGTGCGCGGCGGCGTGCTGTGCGTGCCCGACGTCGCGATGAGCGGCGAGGACGTCGAGGTTCTCGAAGACGACGCGATCACCGAGGCCGCCCTGTCCAGCCTGGAGCTGGCCCGCGAGAGCGTGGGGGCCGCGCCCGCGCGCCTCGTCCTGGCCGTCGACACGCCCACCTCGACGACGCTGACCCCCGGTGATCAGATCGAGCCCCACATCTTCGCCGCCCCCGCCTTCGAATACACGTGGTCGGACGTCGCCGCGATCCTCGCCGACCTACCCGACGCCGCTCCGGCCGTGTCGGCCGTGCTGGAGGCTTCCACCCAGGAGGAGGCTGACGAGGCCGTGGCCGCCCTGTGGGAATCCTCCCTGGCGTGGTTCGACCGCTCCGAGCGGCCCGCCGTCCTGGCCATGCACAGGGGCTGAGATCTAGGCGCGCACCTGCAGGGTCGATCCTCCCTCCGGCAGCGGCCGCACCTGGATCTGGTCGGCGATCTGGGTCGCCATCTCTTCGACGTGCGAGATGACACCCACCGTGCGCCCCGCGCAGCGCAGAGCCTGGAGCTGCTCCATGACGAGCGCGAGGGTGTGCGAGTCCAGCGAGCCGAAGCCCTCGTCGATAAACATCGTGCGCAGCTCGACCCCTCCCGCCTCGGCCGTCACGACGTCCGCCAGGCCCAGGGCCAGGGCCAGGGACGTGTAGAAGGTTTCCCCGCCCGAGAGCGTGCGGGGGCTGCGCACGGCATCCGTGTCGTGGTCGACGATCGCCAGGCCCAGGCCCGACTTACGTGAGGAGGTGCCGTCGTCGGAGACCGCCACGAGCTGATAGCGGCCCGACGAGATGCGCTCCAGGCGCGGGTTTGCGGCCGCGAGCACGTCCTCCAGGCGGGCGATGAGCACCCACGCGGCCAGGGGAGTGGACGCCAGGTTCTCCGGGCCTGAGGCCGCCGCGATGTCCGCGAGGCGGCGGATGGGACCGGCCTGCTCCCTGGCGCGGGTGAGGGCGTCGAGCGCCTGCTCTAGGGAGGTGCGGGCCGCGTCGAGCTGCGCGCAGTGCTGCTCGAGGATGCCCGATGCCCGGGCGGCCGAAGCGGCGTCCTCATCGGCCCTGCGCGACGCCTCAGTGAGGGCCTCGACGTGGGGAGTGGGCGCCGATGCGGCGCGGGTTAGCCGCTCGGAGGCGAGGGCCTCGCGCGCCGCAAACAGCTCCTTGTCGTGAGCCTCCACGCGCGCCTCGAGTGCCTCGAGACGGGGCAGGGGAAGCAGGAAGGAGCGCCAGGAGTCGGCCTGAAGCCCCTGTTCCTCAAGCGCGTCCGCCAGGGAGCGTTGCGCCTGCGCGTGCGCGGCGCGGGCGTTGTCCCAATCGGCGCAGGCCCCGGCCAGTGCTGCGGTGCGATGCGCGCACTCATCCAGGTGTGCCGCGCGCTCGGTGAGGGACGCGAATCCGGAGCGTTCGGCTTCCACGCGGGCGAGGGCGCCGCTCAGCGCTGATTCTCGTTCCTGGAGGGTGGAGGCCAGGGACGCGGCCCCTTCGCGGGCGCGAGTGAGAGCATCCGTAAGACCGTCGAGGCGTGAGCGCTCCTGCGCGAGGGCCGCCTCGATGTCGGCGATCTGCGGGGAAAGGGCCTCCAGCGTCGCCACGAGCTCGGCCGCCCTATCCCGCTCGGTCTCGAGAGTCGGAGTGGGGGCACCCGCCACCTCGTTGAGCTGGGCGATACGCCGCACGAGGTCCTGGTGACGCGCCTGGGCGTCGCGCAGCGCGGCCTCCGCGCGGTCGCGCGCCTGGTCTAGCGCGGCGACCTGCTCGCGCGTGATCTCCCCGTCCGCGGCAGGTGCCGGATTGGGGTGCTCAGTGGAGCCACACACGGGGCAGGGTGCGTCTTCTTCGAGTTCGCGGGCGAGCGCCGAGGCGCTCTGGGCGATCCACAGGTCGTGGCCATCCGCGGCCGCCG
>NZ_ALIY01000042.1:0-1281 GCF_000283035.1 Actinomyces sp. ICM58 | reverse complement strand
CAGCGCAGCACCGGGCGTCATGCCGGCAATGCCGCCGTAACCGCCACCGCGACCGAGGAAGCCACCGGCCGCACCCGCAGCCGACCCGGCGACGAGCGTACCGCCCACGATCCGAGCCGCCCCGCCGCTCGACGGAGGCACAGCACGCCAAGCGGGATCATCAATATTGAGCACATCGGCCGGCATATGGCCGCCAACCGGCCCGTTGGGCGTCATGCGCGCGTTCACCAAGGTCTTGGTCAGATCAATGTCAGGAAGGTCCTTGGGATCAGAAATCGGATGAGTGATACTGCCGGGTTCGTCCCCAGTCGGCCGTATCCAGCTGTGTCCACCAGAATCGGTGCCAGTCACAGACGGGATACTTCCCCCACCGCCAGTGTCGGGCGTCGGAGGCCAGGGCCTCTTCCGTTGGCGTGGATTCGGCTGCGGATCGGGGTCTGGAACAGGGTCAGGGTCCGGATCGGGCTTCTCCACGGGCTCATGGATTTTATCGGCGTGATCCTGCCCGGCCGCGTTCAGACCGTCGAGGATCCTCTTTGATTCGTCTTCACGCTTCTGGTTGCGTTGCTCAGCTAGCTGAACGAGGTACAGTCCCACGTCCACTTCGACCGCAACCTTTTGAATCGGATTGGTCACCAGCGTGACGGTGCTATTTCTCTTCTCGCTAGCGTCCACTTCGCTAACGAGCTGGTCGCTCATCTTCCCGCCGTCTTCATACAGGCTGGCCATTTCAGCTCGCAGCTTCTCGTGGCGCTCCTTTGTCACCTTGATCAAGTCCATGCGCTTGCTCGTGTCAGTACTGAACGAATTCATCCACTGATCCGCACCCAACTTCGTCTCAGACTGACCAACACTCACGTCCTGAATCAGAGCGTCCGACAGGGCCTTCACAGCGTCGACACTGTCGCGAATATCAGTCGATATAGTCTGCTCTTGAGCATCCTCAAAGCCTTCAGGCTTAACTGACGAATTGATCAAAGCCTTCAGGCGATCGTAATTCGGCGATGAAACCACGGTTAAACCTCACATACAGTCAATAACGCTCGTATACGAGCGTGGGAACCGCACGCGGTGCGTGCAGCTCCCACCAGACAACCACCGCGGGGAGGGGACACGCCCCTCCCCGCAGCGATCACACACTCACTCAGCCACCAAAACCAGCAGCGTTACGCGAATCCGTCGCCTCAGCAGACTGACGAGCCTCAGACACAGCAGCCGACACACTCTGCAGGATCTCCACGATCCCGTTCATGCCATCAGTCCACTTCGCCTTAGACACCT
>NZ_ALIY01000041.1:0-5067 GCF_000283035.1 Actinomyces sp. ICM58 | reverse complement strand
CGCGGACGCAGCGCCAGCTGCTCCGGCCAGCCGATTCGCCCCCGACGCCGATCTCACGGCCGACCAGCGCAGCTTTGCCCCGCGCCCGCAGGCCGCCCCCGCGCGGGAATACGCCCACTTCGACGAGCCGGTCGTCTCCGGATTCGACCGTCCCCAGGATGAAGAGAGCGACTTCTCTGTCAGTGAGGGGGACTGGGGGGTCCCTTCCCGCGCAGACGTCGCGCTCAGTCGACGAGCCGCTCACGCGCACAGACTCGTCTCTGCCGACCAGGAGTACACGCGCGCCTCCGAGCCCCAGGGGCGAGGTCTGGGCGATGCTCTCGCCTCCGGCAGTGACAATGAGAGTGTCGATCGCCTGCCCCTGCGCCGCGACCTTCCTCGTCGCAAGAAGCGCTCGCACCGAGGCCTGGTCATGTTCCTCCTCGGCTTCCTCGTTGCCATCGTCCTGGTTCTTGGTGCTGCCGTCGCCCTGTACTACCTACGCTTCGCGGGGGCGCAGAACTTTTCCTCGGCCCTCGATACGTGCCACGCGAGCGGCAGTTACGTGCGGCTGGCGGCGGACAAATCCTCGCTCACGCTGCAGGCGGAGAACGAGAGCGGGCGAGGCTTATCGGCTCCGGTCTTCCGGTGCGTTCTTGACGAGCTCGACGCCCCCGCCTCCATGCGCCAACGTATGCTCCTGACGCGCGCCATTGACGGTACCCAGGAGGAACAGTGGGGCCTGTACCGCGCGACCTGGACGTACCACCCCGACCAGGGGCTTAACGTTGTCATCAGCGCTCGATAGGAACTCTTGCGCAGCTGGTTGCGCGGTCGCGTCCTGAGACTGAGTCCGCAAGCGTGACAATGCCGCCGTAGAATCGGCGCGTATTTCAACGCGTGAAGGAGTCTCTCGTGTCCGATTCGCAGCCTGCGGCCCTCGCCGTTCCCGTCGGGGATGATACCGCACTGGCCATCCGAGGCCTCGTCAAGATTTATGGCAACCTCATCGCCGTCGCGGACCTCTCGCTCGACATTCCCACCGGTTCTTTCTACGGGATCGTCGGCCCCAACGGCGCCGGAAAGACCACGACGCTGACAATGGCCACCGGCCTGCTCACCCCCGATCGCGGCACCGCCTACGTGCACGGTGTCGACGTGTGGGGCGACACCCAGCGGGCGCGCGGCCTGCTCGGCGTCATGCCCGACGGCATGCGCCTGCTCGACCGACTCTCCGGCCCCGACTTCCTCGTCCACGTCGCCATGCTGCACGGGCTGGACGCCTCTACGGCCCGCGAGCGCGCTCAGGAACTGCTGGACGCCCTTGATCTGGCCGAGGCCGGCAAGAAGCTGATCGGCGACTATTCGGCGGGTATGACCAAGAAGATCGCGCTGGCTGCAGCCCTCATTCATTCTCCGCGTCTCCTTGTCCTGGACGAACCCTTCGAGGCTGTCGACCCCGTTTCCGCGACCAACATCCGCCAGATCCTCACGGACTACACGCACCGGGGTGGCACCGTCATCCTGTCCTCGCACGTGATGGCGACCGTCCAGCAGCTGTGCACGCATGTGGCCATCATCGACAAGGGGCGTGTGCTCGTCGCCGGCACCACCGACGAGGTCGCCCAGGGTGGTGACCTGGGGGAGCGCTTTACCTCCCTGGTCGGCGGCGTTCACTCCGAGGAAGGCCTGTCGTGGTTGGGCAACTGATTCGCCTCAAGCTCCGCATCATCTGGAACACGGTTCGCCGCCAGACTGCCGTGCTGGTGCTGGCCGCCCTCGGCGTCCTGTACTTCGGTGGGATCTATGCGTCCGTGCTCGTGGGGGCAGCGTTCCTCGCCCGATCCGACGAGGCCGACCTGGCAACGCCGTTCCTTCCCATCGTGGGTCCCGTTGTCGTTGTCCTGTGGCTGATCCTGCCCATTGCGTTTGCCTCGATGGACAACTCACTCGATCCCGTGCGTCTGTCGCCCTACGTGGGACCGAGCAAGCGGCTGGGGGCGGCACTGGTCGCCGCGACCGCTGTGGGGCCCGGCGGCGTCATGTCCGCCATGGCGCTTCTCGTTCCCGTGTGGTTTGCGTTGTGGCGGGCCCAATGGGTGGCGGCCCTCGGCTGGCTGGTCGCGGGCATCGTCACTCTTCCTCTTGCGGTGCTGTGGGCGCGTGCGGTCGGCACCTGGTTCGCGGTGCGTATCGATAGCTCGGGCAAGAAGGACGCCGTCACGATGGTCGGCTTCATCGCCTTTTTCGTGGTGCTGACCCCGCTGGGTTACTGGATGAAGCTCCTGTCGGATAACTTCTCGATGGAGCTGTTCCAAGCCGGGCTGAACGTCGCGCTGTGGTCGCCCGTTGGCGCTCCCTTCGGCGTTGTTGTCTCCCTGCTCGAGGGGGCGTGGGGCGCCGCCGGCATCCGCGCCCTCGTCACGCTGGCCACGGCTGTTGTCGGCTGGCGTGTCTGGCTGGCCGTCCTGCGTCCCGTCATGAGCGGCTACGCGGGTGAGATCAGTGCCGACGCGCAGCGGGCCATCAACGAGGGACGTTATCTCATCGACGAGTCCGCCGAGCAGGAAGCGCGAGGCCAACGGACCGCGGCGTCGCGTTCGGCTGGCCTGCGCAGCGTCGATACCTTCACGCGCCTCGGTATCGGCGTGCGCTCGGCGTCTTTGGCGGCGCGCACGCTGCGCTACTGGATCGTGGATCCGCGCCTCAACATGAACATGGTGTTCGCTATTCTCTTCCCGATCATCGGGGTGCTCTTGGGGCGCGTGGCGGTCGATGGGCAGCAGGTGCTCTTCACGGGGATCTTCCTCTACCTCGTGCCCGTGACCATGGGCCTGAGCGTGGGAGCGCTCATGCAATACGACTCGACGGGTGCCTGGATCGTCATCTCCTCGGGGATGAGCGGCCGGGAGGAACGCCGCGGACGCCTCGTCGGTTCCCTCGTCGTCCTCGTGCCCCAGGCGCTCGGATACCTCATCCACGACGCCATCACGAGGACTGGTGCGTCCGACTTCGTCTTCCACCAAGTGATGGGCATCGTCCTCTTCTCGGGCGCGGCCGCAACGACCCTCGTCGTGAATGCACGCTGGGTGTACCCGGTACAGCCACCGGGTGTCTCGCCGTTGGCGACGAAGGGGACCGGCTCGTTCCTGTTGACGATGCTGATGCAGCTCGCGGGATTCGCGGGCACCGCAGTCTTGCAGATCCCGTCCTACGTGCTGATCGCGCTGGCCTCCTTCGGCCTGGTTCCGTTCTGGGTTGCTTACGTGGTTGCCCTGCCCTGGTCGGTGATCATCCTGGAGGGGGCAGTGCGTGTCGGCGGGCGCGTGTGGGACCGGTACTCGGTTGCCGCGCTGACGACGATTCGCAGCTGGCCGGGGCACTGATCTCACCTCACCTGGATGTACGAGGCCGGGGTTGCCCGCGTGGGTGCCCCGGCCTCGTGCTCAGTGCTCTACGCGTGGGGCGAAGCGCCTGGCGGCGTGTGTGGGTGCTGCCGATGGGGGAGAGGTGGGTGACTCTGACCAGTGATGCGCCGTGCGGAGGCGTGACAGATCGGCGCGATTCGAGACTCGAATCGAAGACAGGAATGTAGATACCCGGTAAGGTGGTGGGTGTAACCTGACCATGAAAGGACAATGTCCATGCATGCCCCATCGATCGTGCGCGTCGGCGCTGCCGTGGCCATCTTCGGCCTCACCGCGATCCCCAGTGTCCTGCAGGTCCCAGCCTACGCGGCAGACGTCGCGGGACCGGCAACCTGCTACCTTGCCGATGACAACGGCACCATCATCGAACCCCGCCAGGAGTACACGCCGCGCGAAGGCGCCGGTGGGCTCCCCATGCTTCCCAGTCCCGTCGTCGCCGGCCAGTACACGCTCGAAGTGAGCGCTCCCGCAATGAACTTCGATCCGGATCAGCCCGACTTGCACTTTGCATGCCAGGTCTTCTACTCATCCCTCGGTAAGGTTCGTCTCGTTGATACCGACGGCACCGTGCATGCGGCACAGTCCTATGCCAACGATCAGAACGATCCGTCGCGCGCCGCCGCGACGGCTATCCCGGCGATCCCAGCCGGCTACGAGATTGTCCCCGGCCAAAACGTCTTCGGCCTTGATGCCGGCGCTGGGACAGTCGACCCCAATAACCCCGCCGACGCGCGCGCCGTTGGTGCGAACACCGACATCGTGATCCGCAAGGTGTCGAATAATCCGACACCCGAGCCGAGCTCCACACCTTCGACGCCTGTGCCTTCGACCCCCGCCCCCGCGCCCTCGGTGACTTCGACGCCCGTGCCTTCTACACCCGCGACACCCGTGCCTTCGACGCCCGCGACGCCCGTGCCTTCGACGCCCGTGCCTTCTGCACCCGCGACACCCGCCCCCACGCCCTCGGTGACTGCGACGCCCGTGCCTTCCACACCCGCGGCACCTGCGAAGCAGACGCCTGCTCCGAAGCTCGCACGCACGGGCACGGTCGCTGGAGGCTTCGCCGGTGCGGCGGCCATCCTAGGCCTCATCGGCGCTGGGGTGATCGCCCTGCGCAGGTACCGCGCCTGATAGCAGGGGCCAGTTGAGGCAGTTTGTATAGGTTGTCGCCTGACGCGATGCGAACGTGGCTCGGGCGTATCGCGTGAGGCCGAGGCCGGGGTTACCCACGAGGTGCCCCGGCCTCGTCGTCGACGATGCACCCACATGCCACCACGATGAAACACCCGTCTTCAACACCGGCTTTGGCCTACTACCAAGCTGAATAGTCGCTACAAAGCCAACACGTTTTGTCCGTTAACCGGCTCTTCGCATGTAAGGGTGTGGGAGGTGTCGGAGTGGGCCGGGGTGCAGGTGGTGGCGTGGGCGGCGTGCCCGTCCTGCCACCAGTAGGGCCCAGCTGCGCATGGAGGGGTGCGGCGGTGAGTGGTTCGGTGGGCCAGTTCCGCGTTTGTTCTTGTATGTTGGGGCACTGCACCCGATCCGTAGGCAATGCACCTCTTCTGTTCGGGTGCAGCGCCACGTATTGGGTGCAGTGCCCCCGTGCTTGTGGCGGTTGTGGCGGCTGTCGGGGTCTTCTGGGCTTGCGTTGTCTTCTGCT
>NZ_ALIY01000040.1:0-6739 GCF_000283035.1 Actinomyces sp. ICM58 | reverse complement strand
CGGGCAGCTCGGAGCGCACGGGCGGCTCGGCGGTGGACATCGCCGCGATGGCGGCCATGGGGTCCCACACGGTGAGGGAGCCACCGGAGCGGGCGTCGGGCTGGGAGGAGCGGTCCCACGGGCGCTGGCCACGCCTCATCGGCATGACCTGACCGTCCGGGGACGCCGCGAACACGCGGTTGCGGCGAGCCTCTGCGGCTGCGACCGCCCCACGCAGGGCGTCACGCTCCTCTTCCAGGGCCTCGACGCGGCGCTCGAGCTCGAGGATACGTCGGATGCCCGCCAGGTTGATGCCCTCCTCCTGGCTCATGCGCTGCACGTCGCGCAGGCGCTGCACGTCACGCTTCGTGTAGCGGCGCCCCCGCCCTTTGGTGCGGGCGGGGCTCACCAGGCCGAGACGGTCGTACTGGCGCAGCGTCTGCGGGTGCATGCCCGACAGCTCGGCCGCGACCGAGATGACGAACGTCACCGCATCGTCTGTTCCAGTCGGTGCCACGGCTTACTCCTCCGCAGCCTCGGCCAGGGTGGCGCGCACGTCGAGGTCACCCTCGGCCTGCGCCATCTCCTTCGCGAGCTTCTTGAGCTCGCGGCCCGGCTTCTCGGGGACCCGGATGGCGACGCGGGCAATCAGGTCGCCGGTTGCCTTCGAGGTTGTGACGCCCCCGCCGCGCACGCGGATTTCCGTGCCCGAGGAGGAGCCCGCGGGCACCTTCACGGTGGCCGTGTTGCCGTCCACCATAGGCACGTCGACGACTGCGCCGAGGATGGCCTCGGACACGGTCACGGGTAGATCCATGACCAGGTCGTTACCCTCCCGCGAGTACACGGGGTGCGGCTTGACGGTCACGGCAACCTCGAGGTCGCCGGTGGGACCGCCGTGCGTACCGGGCTTGCCGTGCCCCTTGACGCGGACCTTCTGGCCGTCCTTGATGCCCGCGGGGATACGGACCTTGATCGGAGAACCGCCGACCTTGATGGTCAGGGTCGCGCCGTTGAGGGCCTGGCGGAAGGAAATCGACAGCTTCGCGCGCACGGTGCCGCCCTTTTCGGGCGTCGGCGCGCTACGCGGGGCGTGACCGCCACCGAAGGACGAGCCGTAGGGGTCGCCACCGAATCGCGCGCTCGAGCCACCGCCACCGCCGAAGAGGCCGGAGAGGATGTCCTCGAAGCCAGCTCCGCCGCCGGGCATGCCGGAGGTCTGGAAGCGCACGTTCGAACCGCCGCCACCGAAGCCGCCGCCACCGAAGGCCCCGAAAAGGTCCTCGAAGCCACCCGTGCCGCCCGAACCGGCGGAGAATCGAGCCCCGCCGCCGGCCATCGCGCGAATAGCGTCGTAGCGCTTGCGATCCTCATCGTTGGACAGGACCGCGTATGCCTCACCAATTTCCTTGAATGTGGCTTCGGCTGCCTTGTCGCCCGGGTTCTGATCCGGGTGCCACTTGCGAGCCAGCTTACGGTAGGCCTTCGTGATGGCCTTCTTGTCCGCTGTCTTGTCGACTCCGAGGACCTTGTAGAAGTCCTTGGAGAACCACTCTTGTTCACTCACGCGCGTGTCACCTCTCTTTCAGTTACGAGCGTGCTGTTCTCATTCAGGGTTGTTCACCAGCACCTTCGCGGCGCGCACAACGCGGTCTGCGCGGCGGTAGCCGCTCGCGAGGACCTGCCCGATGACGGGGTGGTCGACGTCGGCGCTGGTGGTGGCCATGAGGGCGTCGTGCAGGGTGGGGTCGAAGTCGTCGCCCTCGGCGCCGTAGCGCTCCAGCTCGAAGCGCGTCTTGAGCGTCTCCTCAAGCTTGGTGGCGATCGACGCGAAGGGCCCGTCCTCCAGGTCGCCGTGCGCGCGGGCGGCGGCGATGTCGTCGAGGACGCTGATAAGCGACTCGATGACCTCGTCCTGACCCGCGGTCTTGTGGCCGGGGATGGCCTCCTTGGAGCGGCGCACGTAGTTGGCGTACTCCTGGCCCTGGTTGTACAGCTCCGCGTTGGCGCGGGCCAGCTGGTCTTCAACGGCCGCGATGCGCTCGAGAGCCTTAGCGAGGTCGGAGTCCTCGATCTGCTCTTCGAAGGCGCTCATGTCGTCAGTCGTGCCCTCGGACGAGGCCTGGGCTGCGTCATCCGCGCCGGGCGCGGTCTCGTTATTCTCGGCCGCCTTGCCGGCCGGGGCCGACTCGGTGGAGTCGGCCCCGGCGACGTTGGCGTCTTCGTTGGGCGCCGAGAAACCGTTGGTTTCTTCGGTGCTCACTTGTTGTCCTCGTCAACGATCTCGGCGTCCACGACGTCGTCCTGCGCGGGCGCGGACTGGGCTGCGGCCTCGTCGGCCTGCTGCTTGGCGTAGATCTCCTGGCCGATCTTCATGCCGGATTCGGACAGGGCGGCCATCGTGGTCTTCACGGCCTCGATGTCGTCACCCTTGAGGGCTTCCTTGACGGCGTCGACGTCCTTCTGGACGGCCGCGCGGGTCTCCTCGGAGATCTTGTCGGCCTCGTCCTTGAGCAGCTTTTCCGTCGAGTAGACGGCCTGCTCAGCCTGGTTGCGGGTGTCGGCGTCCTCGCGGCGCTTCTTGTCCTCGGCGGCGTGCTCTTCGGCCTCGCGCACCATGCGGTCGATATCCTCCTTGGGCAGGGAGGAACCGCCGGTGATCGTCACGGACTGCTCCTTGCCGGTGCCGCGGTCCTTCGCGGAGACGTGGACGATGCCGTTCGCGTCGATGTCGAAGGTGACCTCGATCTGCGGCACGCCGCGGGGAGCCGGGGCGATGCCGGACAGCTCGAAGGTGCCGAGCAGCTTGTTGTCGCGGGCGAACTCGCGCTCGCCCTGGTAGACCTGGATGAGCACGGAGGGCTGGCCGTCCTCGGCGGTGGAGAAGATCTCCGAGGCCTTGGTCGGGATCGCAGTGTTGCGATCGATGAGCTTGGTCATGACGCCGCCCTTGGTCTCGATGCCGAGCGACAGGGGGGTCACGTCGATGAGCAGGACGTCCTTGCGGTCACCCTGGATGACGCCGGCCTGCAGGGCGGCGCCCACGGCGACGACCTCATCGGGGTTGACGCCCTTGTTGGGCTCGCGGCCGCCGGTCAGCTCCTTGACGACCTCGGTGACGGCGGGCATACGGGTGGAGCCGCCGACGAGCACGACGTGGTCGATCTCGGAGACGGTCACGCCGGCCTCGGCCATGACGTCACGGAAGGGCTTCTTGGTGCGCTCGAGCAGGTCGGAGGTGAGCTCCTCGAACTTGGCGCGCGTCAGGGACTCATCCAGGTGGATGGGGCCGTCAGCGGTCATGGACAGGTACTGCAGCGAGATGTTCGTGGAGGTCGCGGAGGACAGCTCCTTCTTCGCCTGCTCAGCGGCTTCCTTCAGGCGCTGGAGGGCGACCGCGTCCTTGGACAGGTCGGCGCCGGTCTTGGCCTTGACCTGGTCGATCAGCCAGTTGACGATGCGCTGATCCCAGTCGTCGCCGCCCAGGTGGTTGTCGCCGGAGGTGGCGCGCACCTGGATGGTAGAGAAGCCGTCGTCATCCTTGCCCACCTCGAGGAGGGACACGTCGAAGGTGCCGCCACCGAGGTCGAAGACCAGGATAAGCTCGTCTTCCTTGCCCTTTTCGAGGCCGTAGGCCAGGGCCGCGGCCGTGGGCTCGTTGACGATGCGCTCGACCTTGAGGCCGGCGATCTGTCCGGCGTCCTTGGTGGCCTGACGCTGAGCGTCGTTGAAGTAGGCGGGGACGGTGATGACGGCCTCGGTGACGGGCTCACCCAGGTAGGCCTCGGCGTCAGCCTTCAGCTTCATGAGGATGCGCGCGGAGATTTCCTGCGCGGTGTACTTCTTGCCGTCGATCTCCGTGGTCCAGTCGGTGCCCATGTGGCGCTTGACGGAGGAGATGGTGCGGTCAACGTTGGTGACGGCCTGGCGCTTGGCGATCTCGCCGACCAGGACCTCGCCAGTCTTGGAGAAGGCGACGACCGAGGGGGTCGTGCGGGCGCCTTCAGCGTTCGGGATGATGGTGGGCTCGCCGCCTTCGAGGACGGCGATAGCGGAGTTGGTGGTGCCGAGGTCGATACCGACTGCACGTGCCATGGTTGTTGTCCTTTCATTCGCTAGGCCGTCTCCGCGTTCGGAGCGGCTTGCGCTGGTCTGTGTGGTCTATGTGGTGCCGGGAAGCTCCCGACACATCCTTGAGTCTGATGTACTCAACTTTAGGAGCCGGGTTTTTATTCCGCAACCCGAAGCTCTCAAACTTGAGTCTGATGTACTCAACTTTGGAGGCTTGGGTTTTATTCCCTGACGAAGCCCCTCAAGAGGTTGAGCCGCTCACAACTTGAGTCTGATGTACTCAAGTTTCTCGTCACGCTTTTATTCCATCCCCGACCACGACGACGTTCAACCCACCCCAGCACGACTAAAATCGACACATGAAATCACTTAGTAAGTAACGCGAAAGCCTGGCGTAAGGAAACACAAAGGTCACTGGTGGCGTAGCACACCGCGACTCTGGCACACTAAAGGCACTCTCACCGTTCGAGAGCCCCGTCAATCAATGGAGACTTGATGCGCATCACAAACCGACTGGCTGGCAGCCTCCTCGCTGGCCTCCTCACACTAGGAATGGCAGGTCCCGCCTTGGCAGACACACCTGAAGCCGACGGCGCCCAGTCCGCCGCCCCCGCCCCCCAGGTGACCTACGACGCACGCTACGCGATCCCCGCGGCCGTACCCGCCTCCAGCGAGGCGAAGGTCGCGCAGTGGCAGGACATGAAGTACGCGATGTTCATCCACTGGGGCGTCTACTCCTCCTATGCCGGCTGGTACAAGGGCCAGAAGCAGGAAGTGGGCTACCCCGAGCAGATCAAGGCGTGGGGCCACCAGCAGACCTGGGACTCCCGCATCCCCCTGCAGGGCATCCCCCGCGAAGAGTACCTGGCCACCGCCCAGACCTTCGACGCCCCCAACTTCGACGCGACTGCGTGGTGCCAGCAGGCCAAGGACAGCGGCATGAAGATGCTGCTCATCACCTCCAAGCACCACGACGGCTTCGCCATGTGGGACACGGCCACGACCGACTACAACTTCACCAAGCAGTCCCCCTCACACCGCGACCCGCTCCTCGAGCTGTCGCAGGCCTGTAAGAAGGTCGACATCAAGTTCGGCCTCTACTTCTCCAACATCGACTGGGAGAAGCAGCCCGAAAACCCGTGGACGAACGCCAACACCCTCGACGAAGAGGGCTACATGGACTACATCCATGCCCAGCTCAAAGAGCTCCTCGGCGGCAAGTACGGCGAGATCACCGAGCTCTGGTACGACATGGGCAAGCCGAACCCCGCCCAGTCCGACCAGCTGCGCGCATGGGCCCACGAGCTCCAGCCGAACATCATGATCAACTCCCGCGTGGGCAACGACCGCGCAGACTTCGAGGTCGGCTGGGACAACGAGATGCAGTCCGAGCAGACCCAGGGCCCCTGGGAGTCGGCCGTCTCAATCTTCCACAAGACGTGGGGCTACGCGAACTGGGACGACGCTGCCCCCACCTTCAAGGACACCGGCTACCCGGACTACACCGAGGAAGACTGGGACCACATCCAGCCGGTCGACAACACGACAGCCCTGCGTAAGGCCCCGGACGGCGCGAAGACGAAGACCACCGAGATCGTCGGCAACATGTTCTCCACCGTCGCCCTGGGCGGCCAGTTCCTCTTCAACGTCGGACCGAAGTTCGACGGCTCCTACGACCCGTGGGACGCCTCTGTCCTGGCGGGCATCGGCGACTGGAACCGCGCGCACCCCGGCATCCTGCGCAACTCGCGCCCGACTCACTTCCCCATCGAAACCTGGGGCAAGACCATGGTCGACGACTCCCACATCTACCTGGGCATCGAGAAGTGGCCGGCCGACGGCACGGTCACGCTGCGCGGCGCCGGCGCCAACGACATCTCCTCGGTGAAGCTGGACGGCTCCGACGCGCCCCTGACCTACAAGGTTGAGGGCAACGACCTCGTCATCACCCTGCCCGCCCAGCCCGACGAGATCCTCCCCGTCGTCACGGTCACCACGAACGGCGCGCCCACCTACGTGCCCACCGGCCTGACCACCATCGGCACCGAGGCGACCACGATCCCTGCCACCAGCCTCGAGAAGTTCAAGGCCCCCACCCCCAAGACCGGTGAGACGAGCTTCATCGCCTCCATCACCTCCGGCGACCAGGTTGCCTCGGGCGTGACCGTCTCCTTCGAGACGCAGGGCTTCACCGACGCCTACGCGGCGTACAAGGTCACCATCGGCGATCAGGTCATCAAGGGCCTGACGGTCGCAGACCTCAACGCTGGTGTCGGCCCCTTCGCGATCGGCCCGAACCAGACCGCGCGCGTGACCCTCGAGTACGACAACCCGGACTACATCCTCAAGGGCTTCGGCAAGGATGCGACCGTCACCTCGGTCACCGTTCGGGCCGCGACCCTCTCGACGCCCGCCGTCACCGTCGAGCCCGAGACCGTCGAGGCAGGCAAGACCGTCGCCGTGACGGGCACGGGCTTCGCCCCCGAGTCCGCAGTGACGCTCACGCTGCACTCCGAACCCGTCGAGGTCGGCACCTCGACCACGGACGCGAGCGGCGCTTTCACCGCCACTGTAACGGTTCCGGCCACCACCGAGGCCGGGGCGCACACGCTCGTCGCCTCCACCGCCACTCCCCTCGCCGAGGCCTCGGCCGCCCTGACGGTCACTCCGCCCCCCGCGCCGGCCCCGT
>NZ_ALIY01000039.1:0-3093 GCF_000283035.1 Actinomyces sp. ICM58 | reverse complement strand
CCGCTTCTTGTATGCAAGGGTGACTCGGGGGCGATGACGCTGTATGAGTTGGTAACGTGCGTGTTTTGTCTTGGAGGCATTCAAGGATTTGTGTTGCGGCTGTGTGGGTGGGGGAGGGTGCAAAGAGGGTGGGGAGCTGGGTCTTTCGTTAAGTCGTGGCAGTGCGGCTGCTCTTGTCTTCCGGACTCTTCGGTGGCCTGTCTTGCTGGGGGTGAAGGAGGGAAGTACAATAAAACCGACCGACGGTCTGGAATGGAGGTTGCGTGAATCAGGCTGAGAAATCCGAGCGTACCCGGGAAGCGATCTGTATAGCCGCTCGCCAGCTCTTCGCAGATAAGGGTTACGACATGACAACGATGCAAGATATCGTCACGACAAGCGGCATGTCGAAGGGGGCGATCTATCATCATTTCTCGTCGAAACAGGAGGTACTGCGTTCCGTTGTTGTGGGGGAGTTGCGCTATCTGAACGCATTTGTTGAAGACCTGGCTGCACAATCTGATGCATCGGTGACCGATAGGGTAACGGTCCTCGCGGAGCATATGGTCGCGTCTAGTCCGCAAAGTGGTCTTGGGCGCGCCAACTGGGTGAGTGAGGTTCCAGAAGCCTTACTGGAATCATTGCGTAACACGCTGACAAAGCTTGCGCCCCACCTGGAACAAATGCTGCGCCAGGGAATGGAGTCTGGTGAAATCGGCTGCGCATTCCCCCGTGAAGTTGCTGAAGTGTTGGTCCTTCTTGTAGATGTGTGGGTTGATCCACTGATCGTTGCGGAATCGTATGAGCGGATGTGTCAAAAGGTAGACTTCATCGCTGCTTTCCTCAAGCGTTTCGATGCTCAGGTGCTCAGTGAGGACGCTATCGCAGTCATCAAAAACGGTGTAGGTCATTTCTATGAATGAGCGCAATTCCTACTCCATTCTCATGGTGAATCTACCGTTTGCTGGCCATACGAACCCGACGCTCGGATTAGCTCGGGTACTCACTGATATGGGGCATCGTGTCACCTATATTCATTCTCCTGCGTGGCGAGAAGCAGTGGAAAATACGGGCGCGCATTTCGTCCCTTACGATGACTATCCCCTCTTCCCGCGTCCATTCCAGGATCGCATGCGATGCTGGCGTGCGGCTTATCGGACGGTGCTGCGTATCGGCGCAGGCTACGACTGCCTGCTCTACGAGATGCTCTTTGTATCAGGCAAGGCGCTCGCCGACCGTTTGGGAATAGTCCCCATTAGGATCTTCTCAACCTTCGCGCTTAATGAGCATGTACTGGAAGACTTCGGTCGAAACGGCGGGTTGTACCTAACCTCGATCTTCCGTTTCCCGCGCCTGAGAGCGCTCATCTCCGCACCTATGAGTAGGCGATATGGCTGGCGATTCCGAGAGCTTGAGGCTGAGATTGTGCGAAATAGCCCTGCTCTCAACATCACCTACACGCCTCGGAGCTTCCAGGTGCGCGCCGGCGAATTTCCTCAATCTCGGTATGCGTTCGTAGGTGCTTCTATCGATGGACGTCGTCACGAGCCATGTGAACTTCCCGAAGGTGACGGACCTCTCGTCTACATATCTCTCGGAACAGAACTCAATAAATCCGAGCGGTTCTTCCGTCGCTGTGTAGAAGCATTCGGAGGTACTGATGTGCGTGTTGTCATGGCAATCGGCAACTCGGTGCGCCCCGAGAGCCTAGGGCCCCTTCCTCCTGCGACGATGGTTCGCAGCAGGGTTCCGCAACTTGAGGTGCTCTCGCAAGCATCTCTCTTTATTACCCATGGAGGTATGAATAGTGTCAATGAGGCACTCTTCTACGGTGTGCCGATGCTGGTTGTTCCTGTTGGTAACGACCAGCCGACTGTGGCGCGGCGGGTGGAGGAGCTGGGATTGGGTGAAGCGTTGGAAATCCGCGAAGCAACTCCCAATGTCCTCCGTGAGGCGGCTATGCGCGTGCTATCTGATCGTGAGTGCCATGCGCGCCTCTCCGAGTTTCGCCAAGAGACGCGGAATGCAGGGGGCAACACGAAAGCGGCGAAGCTCATCATTGAACAGCTCAATCGAGTGTGAACTGCGGGCGGGAGCGGTCGGTGGACTGCTCCCGCCCGCGCTATCCTAGTGGTGCGAAAAACCCACGACAGCGCAAAGGAGCCGCCCATGCTCATCCTCATCGATCACGCGAACGTCGATGCGATCGCTAAGACCCTCGAATACCTGCCCATCGACGGCGTGACGACCAACCCGACGATCCTGTACCGCGAAGGCAAGGAACCCCTCGAGGTCCTCCACGCGATCAAGTCTGTCCTGCCCGATGGCGCCCAGCTGCACGTCCAGATCGTCTCCCAGCGCGCCGACGACATGGTCGCCGAGGCCCGGGCGCTGCGCGGCGAAATCGGTGGCAACCTCTTCATCAAGCTTCCCGTCACGCGCGAAGGCTTCGCCGCCATCCCGCGCATCGTGCGCGAAGGCATGCAGGTGACCGCTACCGGCATCCACTCCTCGATGCAGGGCTTCATGGCCGCCAAGGCCGGGGCTCGCTACGTCGCCCCCTACGTCAACCGCATGGACAACTACGGCATCGACGGCGTGCGCGTCGCCTCCGAAATCCACCGCACCCTGCGCACCTACGACCTGAAGGCCGACGTGCTGGCCGCGTCCTTCAAGAACTCTGAGCAGGTCCTCGAACTGGTCCGTCAGGGTGTCGGCGCCATCACCGCCGCCCCTGACGTGCTGGCCGCCCTCATCAAGAACCCCGCGACAGACGCCGCGATTGCGGACCAGAACCGTGACTTCGGCATCCTCGTGGGCGAGCGCCGCACGTGGCTGGATCTCATCAACGACAAGTGAGCCCTGTGTAGAGGCCCGGAGGCGGCGACTCGCCTCCGGGCCTCTCGCATACCCGCGTTGCTGCTGCGCCCCCGGTGTTCCGTTGGCTGTGCCACTGGTGTTCTGTTGGCTGTGCCGCCGGTGTTCTGTTGGCTGTGCCGCCGGTGTTCCGTTGGCTGTGCCCCCGGTGTTCCGGGCGCCGTCGGGCCCGCCCGCTCGCCGTCCACGCCGCGAGCTTCGCTCTGCGCATCGGCTCGAGGCCTGGCCAGGCCCCGC
>NZ_ALIY01000038.1:0-1590 GCF_000283035.1 Actinomyces sp. ICM58 | reverse complement strand
GCCGGCGAGAGCTCGCCCGCCAGCGCGACGTCCACGAGCTCGCGGCCCGCGCGCACGAAGACGCGGGCGACGCGGCCCGGGTGGAAGGGAGCAACGTCCGCGGGATCCGTGGCCGGGGCGGGCATCGGGGCACCCTTGTGGGCGGGAGCCTTGTCCATCCAGGCGCGGGTTACCTCGACGCGCACCCCGAGGGCCGAGGCCACGCGACGCACGTACTCCAGGGCGTCCGCCCAGTCGTACGCGCGCGGAGACGACAGGACGCCGGCAACCTCGGCTGTGCCGGTCAAGACGGCGCCGATGTGCCACGGCTGAGGCGGGATGCCGGCCTCGAGGGCGGCGAGCACCTCATCCGAGGGGCGTTCCTCCGCCCCGGGCAGAGCCGCGGGAACCGTGCCGTGGGGCCTGGCTACCTTCGCGACCTCGAAGACAGCGACGTCCGCGTTGGAGCGCGACACGTTGCGGCCGGCGACGTCGAGGAGGGTGTCGAGCACCGAGGTGCGCAGCCACGGGGCGTCATCCGCCATCGGGTTGCGTAGGCGCAGGGCCTCACGGCGCGGGTCGGCGGCGGGGATTCCTTGACGATCCCACGTGTCGGACACGAAGGGGTAGGACTCGACCTCGACGAGGCCGCCGTCGGCGAGCGTCGCAGCAGCGAGACGACGCGCCTTCTGGCCCGTGGTCAGGCCGTGGCCCGCGGGAGCCGTAGGAAGCACGACGGGAATGTTGTCGTAACCGTCCAGGCGCGCGACTTCCTCGACGAGATCCGCCGGAAGCGTCAGGTCCGGGCGCCACGACGGCGCCGTGACGGTGAACGCGCCATCGACGGGGCCTTCGACGCGGCAGCCGACGGTGGTCAGCAGCTCGGCGATGCGCTCGGGGCTGTGCGCGACGCCGGTGAGGCGCTGCGCCTCGCCCACGGGCAGGGAGATGACGGTCGGGGTCTCTCGCTCGTCGACGTCGGTCACGCCGGCGTCGATGCTCCCGCCGCCGTACTGAACGAGCAGCTCGACGGCGCGCTGGGCGGCGACCTCGGGCAGTGCCGGGTCGACACCGCGCTCGAAGCGCTTCGAGGCCTCGGAGTGCAGCTTGTGGCGGCGCGCGCTGCGCGCGATCGACACCGCATCGAAGTGGGCGGCCTCGAACAGGATATCGGTGGTGCCCTCCTCCACCTCGGAGTAGGCGCCGCCCATGACACCGGCGATGCCGATGATGCGAGAGCCCTCGCCCTGGGGCGAATCGGTGATGAGCAGGTCCTGCGGATCCAGCTCGCGCTTCTCCTCGTCCAGGGTCACGAGGCTCTCGCCCGCGCGGGCGCGGCGCACGACGATGGGAGACGCGAGCGCTGCCAGGTCGTAGGCGTGCATCGGCTGCCCCAGGTCGAGCATGACGTAGTTCGTAATGTCGACGGGCAGCGACAGGGAGCGCATGCCAGCGGCCTCGAGGCGCTCAACCATCCAACGCGGGGTCGGAGCGGCAGGGTTGGTGCCGCGCACGACGCGCGCGACGAAGCGATCGACGCCCGCGCGGCCGCGGATCGGCGCGTCGTCAGCGAAGACCACGGGGAAGCCCTCGGCGTTGGGCGCGGGGGGC
>NZ_ALIY01000037.1:0-4575 GCF_000283035.1 Actinomyces sp. ICM58 | reverse complement strand
GGGCCTCCCCTACGCGAGCGCGTCAGGCGATCGGCTCACCCTCAATCTTCCAGACCTCGCGAGCGTAGTCGGAGATCGTGCGGTCCGAGGAGAAGCGGCCGGAGCGGGAGATGTTCGCCCACACGCGCGCGTTCCAGGCCTTTTGGTCGCGGTAATCGGCGGCCATGCGGTCCTTGGTCTCACGGTACGCGGCGAAGTCGCCCAGGACGTAGTACACGTCGGCCGGATCGTAGCCACCCTCGAGGATCGAGTGGCGGACGTCGTGGAACCAGCCGGAGTTGGAGTCATCGAGCGTGCCGTCGGTCAGGGCGTCAATGACGCGCTTGAGGCCGGGGACGTTCTCATAGTGCCAACGGGGGTCGTAGTGGCGACGCAGCTCGGGCAGCTCGTCGTCGGTCGCGCCGAAGATGTAGGCGTTGTCCGCGCCCACGGCCTCGAGAATCTCGACGTTCGCACCATCCAGCGTGCCCAGGGTGAGGGCGCCGTTCATCATGAACTTCATGTTGGACGTGCCCGAGGCCTCCTTACCGGCCATCGAGATCTGCTCAGAGACGTCGGCGGCGGGGATGATGTGCTCGGCGGGCGAGACGTTGTAGTTGTGGACGAAGACGACCTTGATGCGGCCGTTGATGCCCTCGTCGTTGTTCACCAGCTCAGCGATGGCGTTGATGAGCTTGATGATGGCCTTCGCACGAATGTAGCCGGGGGCGGCCTTCGCGCCGAAGATGAACACGCGGTTGGGGGTGTCCAGCGTCGGATCGTCCTTCATGCGGAAGTACAGGTCCAGGACGTAGAAGGCGTTGAGCAGCTGACGCTTGTACTCGTG
Source organism: Actinomyces sp. ICM58 (assembly GCF_000283035.1). NCBI lineage: Bacteria > Bacillati > Actinomycetota > Actinomycetes > Actinomycetales > Actinomycetaceae > Actinomyces > Actinomyces sp. ICM58. Next base: position 3,749 of record NZ_ALIY01000037.1, on the reverse strand, counting down.
CAGGCGCTTAATCTGAACGTCGAAGATCGAGTCGGGGTCGATCTCGACGCCCTCGCGCTCCTTGATCCACGCGGCGAAGTCGACCTTGTTGGCGTGCTTGATCTCGCCCAGGCGCGTGAGCACGTCGTCGGTGCCGGCCTCGGTGAAGTCAGAGAGCACGGTGAGGTCGCGGACCCACGCGTCGGAGCCGGTGACCTCGTCGAGGAGGGCGGCCAGGCGGGGGTTGCACTGCTTGAGCCAGCGGCGCGGGGTCACGCCGTTGGTCTTGTTGTTGAAGCGCTCGGGCCAAATCGCGTACCACTCCTTGAGGGTGTCGCGCTTGATGATCTCCGTGTGGAGGGCGGCGACGCCGTTGATGGAGTAGGACGCGTAGCAGGCGATCCAGGCCATGCGCACGGTGTTGCCCGAGACGGGGGCCATGTAGTCGATGGTGCCCTGGTCGAGGCCGCGCTCGGCCATGTCGATGCGGAAGCGGCGGTCGATCTCGCGAACAATCTCGGCGATACGCGGGAACAGACGGTTGAAGATGTGGATGTCCCAGGTCTCGAGGGCCTCGGCCAGAACCGTGTGGTTCGTGTAGGCGAAGGTCTTGGAGACAACCTTCCAGGCCTCTTCCCAGCCGAGGCCGTGCTCATCCATGAGGATACGCATGAGCTCGGGGATGGCGAGGACCGGGTGGGTGTCGTTGAGCTGGACGGCGTTGTACTCGGCGAAGCCATTCAGGTCGGTGCCATGGTGACGCACGTAGTTCTCGACGATCTCCTGTAGGGAGGCGGAGCAGAAGAAGTACTGCTGACGCACGCGCAGGACCTTGCCCTCGAACGTGGTGTCGTTGGGGTACAGGACGCGGGAGATGTCCATGGTGCGCTCACGGTCGACGATGGCGTCGGTGAAGCGCTGGGAGTTGAAGGCGTCGTAGTCGAATTCCTCGATGGGCTCGGCCTTCCACAGGCGCAGGGTGCCCACGTTCTTGGTGCCGTAGCCAGTGATCGCAATGTCGTAGGGGACGGCGCGCACGGTCAGGTCGGCGTAGGAGACGATACGGGAGAGCTCCTCGCGGCGGGTGACGAAGGGGTAGCCCTCCTCCATCCACGGGTCCGGATGCTCGGTCTGGAAGCCGTTGTCGAAGAGCTGCTTGAACAGGCCGTAGCGGTAGAGGATGCCGTAGCCGCGCACGGGCAGGTCCAGGGTGGCGCAGGAGTCGAGGAAGCAGGCGGCGAGGCGGCCCAGGCCACCGTTACCGAGGGCGGCGTCCGGTTCCTCTTCGAGGACCTGGCCGAGGTCGAGGCCGTAGGCGGCGAGGGCTTCGCGAGCCTTCTCGACGAGGCCGAGGTTCGAGAGGTTGTTGAGCAGGGCGCGGCCCATGAGGAACTCAGCGGAGAAGTAGTGTTCCTGACGGCCCTTGGCGTAACGCTCGGTGGTGGCGGCCCAGTTGTCAGCGATCTGATCAACGATGGCAGCGGACAGACCCTGCCACACCTCCATCAGAGTCGAGTCTTCAACGGGGCGTCCGGAGGTCGCACGCACGTGCGAGGGCAGCGACTGCGTCAGATCCAGCGTCATATGACTTCCTTTTTTGTGTCTATGCCCTCCCGCCAAGCGGCGAGTCCCGGAGAGGGATCGGGCCTCACCTTAGAGATTACCGATCTGAGCAGCTAATTCCCTGTTATGACCGCTCTCTGGGAGATTCACCACCCCCGCCCACGTGACGGAATACACCTGCCAAATCCAGCCCATGACTAAAGGCCCAGATTGGCGCACTTTTACAGAGGTCACGCGAACTCATCCTGCATGAAGACTGGAGGATTTCACACACACAGACCGTCCACATACGCGAGACGCGGTCAGCATTCATCGACTAAGGTTCGCATGTAACCAATGCTGACCAGGTTAATAACAGCCTTCTACGGCCAGCATTCCTGAGACCGAATCAGCATCAACGCAAGGAATACGATGAAACTGACGCATAGGTTGACCATCGCGACAGCCCTGAGCGCCACGCTCGCCACCGCCCTGATCGCAGGCCCCGCCATGGCCTCGCCCTCCGACGAGAACCAGCCCACGGGCCCGAGCACCGCTAACGGCGACAAGTCCACCGCGTGCCGCGCCGACTGGACCGCCTCCGCTATCCTCGACACGGACATCCTGGCCCACCACCCCGAGCTGGTGAACCCTGCCGACATCACTCGTAACGCCGACGGCTCCGTCAACAAGATCGCCACCGGTTCAAACAACGGCTACACCTCGAAGATCTCGACCAACTTCAACACCGAGACCTACAAGGCCCCGGGCATGTTTGAGGCCAACCACTGGATCGCCGGCTCCATGCAGAACTGGCGTTTCCCCGTGGCCACGAAGAACAAGCTGGCCGCCGGCACGACGATCACCGTCGACCTGCCGGACGACATGGCCAACACCTCCTTCATCGGCAAGCTTGAGACCCGCGCGGGTCTGAACGCATTCATGCAGGCCTGGGGTCCGCGTGAGGCCGAGTACACGTGGAACGACGGTGACTTCACGGCCACCCAGACCGACGCCGCGAAGAACATCTGGACCATCACGCTGAACAAGGGCCTCGATGCCAACACCGGCACGATCTTCCAGTTCACGGGCACCTTCCCCACCGGCGCCGAGTCCTCGACGGCAAGCGCTAACCTGGTCGGCGCCCAGTACCCGGCCGACGGCCAGGTGTGCGGCGACCTACCCACCCCCGAGACCCCCGAGCTGAGCAAGTGCCAGATCACGACCGTGGACCGCACCGTGTGGAGCCCCTACTCGCGCGACATCAACGAGCGCTCCAAGTACGCGGGCTCCTGGGGCTCGGAGGAGCCCAAGTGGGGCGAGGCCAACGCTGACGGCTGGTTCGTCGCCACCGGCACAGATCCGAAGGCCGGCGACTCGCGCACCCTGCGCCTGTACGGCGCGACCCATAAGGACATCACCAACGCGACGCTGACGATCAAGGCCGTCCAGGGCCTAACGTTCGACGCCTCCACGATCAACACGATCTCCAACCCCGGCGCCGGCGCGCTCAAGGATAACGGCTTCACGAACACCGTCGAGGGCCTGGGCGAGATCAAGGTCAGCGAGGATGGCACGACCATCACCATCGCGATCGAGCACATGCCGGCCAACTCCGCCTTCTCCTTCAACATCAACGGCATCCTGACCGGCGAGACCCTCGAGAACTCCCCGATCCTGGCCCCGATCGTCCTGCACAACTGGCTGACCGGCACCGATAGCGAGTGCACGGTTCCCACCGCGGAGCCCACCACGCCGGCGCCGTCGGATTCCCCGACGCCCGAGCCGACGACCCCCACTCCCGCCCCGTCCGCAACCCCGAGCGGCAACCTTGCTCGCACGGGCGCTGACACCCCGATGCTGGCGGGCGCGGCCATCATGGCTGGACTGGCAGGCCTGGGAGCCGTGACTCTGCGTCGTCGACAGCGCTAAGCACTAGCCCCTTGCGGGGTGCGTCCCTGCGGGGGCACCGCCCGCAGGGACGCATATACAGGAAAGTGGCACCCCTCGATGGAGCGGTGCCACTTTCCATCACCGGTTCATCATGAGGGCTCAATTCATGGTGACTTTCGGTACCCCCATTGTGCATGTGACCCACGCTTCATTTCAAGGCGAGAGCGGTATCTTTCGTTGCAAATCTGCGGATCAACACTGCACATCCGTTCACAAATGCGCGACGACGTGCGAAAACTAGACACAACGCGGGCCCGCTCTCATCGAGCGGGCCC
>NZ_ALIY01000036.1:0-5493 GCF_000283035.1 Actinomyces sp. ICM58 | reverse complement strand
GCCCCGTCCTCCGCTCCCTCGGCCCCCGCCGCGCAGGACAACTCCGGTGCCCTCACCGTCAACGAGTCCAACGAGCACGTGTCCGTGCCCGCGGGCACCACCATGATCATCGTCAACGGTTCCAACAACCACATTGACGGCGGCGCACTCGCCGAGATCACCGTCTCCGGCTCCAACAACGCCATCGAGGTCGAGTCCGTACAGCACGTGTCCCTCACCGGCTCGAACAACGAGATCGAATACAAGAAGGGCAACGCCCCCCAGGTCAGCGACATGGGCACGAATAACGAAGTCTCTAAGAGCGAGTGAGACAGCAACAATAATCGGGGGGTGTGCAGGAAACCTGCACACCCCCCGATGCTGTGTATCGATCAGGCATGCGCCTTACGGTAGGCCTCGACGATCGGAGCGGGAATACGGCCACGATCGGAAACCTCCAGGCCTTCACCCTGCGCCCACGCACGAATCTTCGCGTTTTCCAGGCGCTGGTTGGGGTTGCCAGCGTTGCCGCGGCGGCGGGTCGAACCAACCTTGCGGCCAGCCTTAATGTAGGGCTGAATGGCCGCGGCGAATTCTTCGAAGTGCTCGCGATTCAGGTCAATCTCATACGACGCACCATTGAATGCGAAACGCACGGTCTGATCGGCGGGCGAGCCGTCGAAATCGTCAACAACCTCGACAACCTTCGTCGTCTTCTTCATATGCTATTCCTCCTGAAGGATCGAGAATTCCACAATCGAACCGTCAGCGGAATTCATTGCAATTAGGGTAACTCACAATGCATTCTCTTTCTCACTATTCCGATTCATCGACAAACGTGAGTTAGGCAGCACCAATTACAGGTGCCAGGTAATTGAAAGTTATACTCGTAAGGACGCGCGAGGTCAGGGAGGCCTCGCACACCGCAGGAACCAGCGAGGAGACACCGTGAACAGAGCACACCACCCCCGAGCGGCGGCATGGGAGCTCTACTTCACCACCACAGCCCGCCTCACCGAACGCATCGAAGCGTCCCTCAAATGCGAGGCCGGCCTCTCCATGCCCGAGTACTCCGTCCTGCTCATGACCGACCGCGCGGGCGAGACCGGCATCCGACCCTCCGTCCTCGCGCACCAGGTCGTCTTCTCCCGCTCGCGCCTCACGCACACGATGAAGCGCCTCGAATTACGAGGCCTCATCGAACGCCGCCCCTGCCAGGGGGACGGACGCGGAGGCCTCGTCTCCCTTACCGAGGCCGGCAAGACCCTCTTCGACGAGGCCGCCCTGGTCCAGCGCGACGTCATCCGCCGACTCTTCCTCGACGACATCACGCCCGAGGAAATCGACATGCTCACCGGCCTGTTCGGCCGCGTCAGCGCGCGCCTCGACGCCGACACACCATGTCTGTGAACGCGCGCCGCCTCGCGGCCGCCACCCTCGCGACCGGAGTCATCGCAGGCCTCGTCGGCCTGGCGTGCATCCACCTGCTCCACTGGATCCAGGCCCTCGCCTGGGACATGCACGGCGGTACCCTCCTGGAGGCCGCGAGCGCCGTCTCCCCCACGCGCCGCGTCCTCGTCCTCACGCTCGGCGGCGTCATCGGCGCGCTGTCCTGGTTCCTCCTCTTCCGCCGCAACAAGGCCATCACCTCCGTGTCGGCAGCCGTGGACGGCACCCCCATGCCGCCCCTGCGCGCCACCTGGCACGCCCTGACCCAGGTCCTCATCGTCGGCCTCGGCGCCTCCGTCGGGCGCGAGGTCGCCCCCCGCGAGATGGCCGCCGCCTTCAGCGCGGCCGCCGCCGACCGCCTCGGGCTAAGCGCCGAGGACCGGCGCATCATCGTCGCCTGCGGCGCGGGAGCAGGACTGGCCGCCGTCTACTCGATCCCCCTGTCGGGGGCGGTCTACACGCTCGAAATCCTGCTCGTGTCCCGCTCGGGGCGCGCGGTCGCCCCCGCGTTCCTCACCTCCGGGATCGCCGTCCTCATCTCCACGGGATTCACGAGGCCGGCGCCGTTCTACACCGTCCCCACCCTCACGCCCTCCCTGTCGCTCACCGTGTTCGGGGCCCTCGTCGGGCCGTTGCTCGGCGCCGCCGGGTGGGCCTTCAAGCAGGCCGTCGCCCGGGTGGGCGCGGCACGCCCGCGCGACTGGCGGCTGCTGCTCACGCTGCCCGCCGCCTTCCTCGTGGTCGGACTCATCGCCAGTTGGCTGCCCTCCGTCGTGGGCAACGGCCAGGCCAGCGCACAGACGCAGTTTGATGCGACGTGGGCGGCCGGCGCGGGGCTCGCGTTCGCGGCGCTGGTGCTTGCCGCGAAGACCCTGACGACATTCCTGACGATCCGCGCGGGAGGCTGGGGCGGCGTCCTCACGCCCGCGGTCGCGCTGGGTGCCGGGCTGGGCGCCGTCATCGGCCTGCCGTGGGCAGCCGCCTGGCCCGGCTCCGAGGTGGCCGCCTTCGCGTTCATCGGGGCGGCCGCATTCCTCGGCGCGTCCATGAACGCGCCGTTCACCGGACTCATCCTCGTCATCGAGTTCACCGCTCAGGGGCCCACCATCCTGGTGCCGGCCGCCCTTGCCGTCGGCGGCGCTACCGCGGCGACCACCTGGCTGACCCGCCGCGCCCACCCGGGCGCATAACCTGCACCAGACTCTGGGGCCCGCCGATTGCCCGAACCCGCTGACCCGCCACACCCGGACCTAGAGAATAGTTCCCCAACAATGTCGCACGTAATTCCCCCAACACTATTTCAAACATTGAATTCACAGCGTTGGAATTGCAACGTTTTCCGGCATAGCTAAAAACTGACCCAACTAAATTACGTGCGAGATTTGTGGGTAAGGCACCAGAGCCACCAGTGGGCACCAGAGCGGCATCAGATCTGCGCGAGCGCCTGATCCAGGTCCTCGATCAAGTCACCCGCATCCTCGAGCCCAACCGCCAAGCGCAGGAGCGTGCCGGGCACTCCACCCACCCCGCCCACGCGCGTCGAATGGGTCATGATCGCCGGGTGCTCGATGAGTGACTCGGGCGCCCCCAGCGACGCGGCCAGCGCAAAGATGCGCGTGCGCGTCGTCAGCTCGAGGGCCGCCTCCGCCGTGGCGACCTGGAAGGACAAAACCCCGCCAACGCCTCGTGGATTCTGGCGCTGAGCCAGCTCGAACCCAGGGTCCGAGGCCAGCCCCGGATAGTGGACCACACTCACCTTCGGGTGGGAGGCCAGGAACTCGGCGACCCTCTGAGCGTTGGCGCAGTGGCGCTCCACGCGCAGAGCCAGGGTCTTCAAGCCGCGGTGCGCCAGGTACGTGTCGCGCGGGGACGGCACGTGCCCGAGGGCCATCTGCAGCTTCACGGCCTCAGCGGCCGCGTCGCGCTCGCCGAAGAAAGGCTCGACGTGCGCGGGCAGCTCCAGGCCATCGCGCAGGACGAACGCGCCACCGATCACGTCGGAATGTCCGCCCACATACTTGGTCGTCGAGTGCACGACGACGTCCGCTCCGAGCGCCAGCGGACGCTGCAAGACCGGCGTCGCGAACGTGTTGTCCACGACCAGCAGGCCGCCGACCTCGTGCGTGAGGGCCGCAATCGCAGCGATGTCGGTGACCAGCAGGAACGGGTTCGAGGGGGTCTCCACCCACACGATCTGCGGGCGCGAACCACGGATCACGCGCTCGGCCTCGGCCAGGTCGGTCAGATCCACGGCCTCAGAGGTGATGCCCTCGGCGGGCTTAATGACGCTGAGGAGCTTGTGCGTCCCCCCGTACACGTCGGTCGAATGCACGACGTGGTCGCCGGGGCGCGCCAGCAGACGGATGACGGTGTCCTCGGCGCTCATGCCCGAGGGGAACGCGAAGCCGTGCGTCGCCCCCTCCAGGGCCGCGAGCGCGCCCGCGAACGCGTTGGTCGTCGGGTTGCCGCAGCGCCCGTACTCGTAGCCTTCTCGCAGCTCGCCCGGCCGGTCCTGCACGAACGTCGACGCGACGTGCATCGGCGGCACCACGTCACCCGTCACGGGGTCCGGGTCAAACCCGGCGTGGATGGCCAGCGTCGCGAAGTCGGTACAGTCAGTCGTGCTCATGCTTCTACGCTACGAGGCCGTGGCTGACCACGCCGGAGGGTTTCGCCCGCCGGTCGATTGTGACAGCGCGCCTACACCCAGCCGGCGAGGGCGATGCGAGCCTGCTCCTCCAGGGACGCGACAGCGCCCTCCGAGTCATTGCCCCACGGCACGTAGTGGAAGTCCCCGCCCCCGGCCTCGACGAAGGTCTCGCGGTTGAGCTGGTCGATCTCCTCGAGCGTCTCCAGGCAGTCCGCCATGAAGCCCGGGCAGATGACGTCCACACGCGGGCACTTCGCACCGCCCAGCTCGGCCATCTCCTCAATCGTCTGCGGGCCCAGCCACTGTGCTCGCCCGAACACGGACTGGAAGGTGGCCGTCAGGGAACCCATCGCCAGGCCGAGGCGCGACTCGAGGGCGGCGACCGTGTGGCGGCACTCGGCGCGGTAGGGGTCCCCGGCCTCGTCCATGGCGACCGGGATCGAGTGGAAGGACACGACGACGCGGTCCCCCGTCAGGAAGTTCGGGCGCCCCACGCGCTCCCAATGGCGCTCGAGGGCGGACGCGAGCGCATCGATGTAGGCCGGGGCCGCGGGGAAGGAGCGCTGCAGGCGCAGCTCGAAGCCGTCGCGGTTGCGGTCGATCCAGCGCGCGACCGCGTCGTTGATCGTCGCGACCGTCGACGCGGCGTACTGCGGGTAGGCGGGCAGGATCGCCACGCGGCGCACACCCTGCGCATGCAGGCGGTCCAGGACCGAGCCGATCGAGGGCTCCCCGTAGCGCATCGCGGCCTCGACGCGCGCGCCCGACAGGCGCTCGCCGAGGAGACGGGCCTGCTCGCGGGTGTAGTGCATGAGCGGCGAGCCCTCATCCATCCAGATGCTGCGGTACTTGCCGGCGACCTCGCGCGGTCGGACTCGCAGGATGATGCCCTCCAGGATGGGCTTCCACAGGAGCGGGCTCATCTCGATGACGCGGCGGTCGGAGAGGAACTCACGCAGGAACGCCCGGACAGGGCCCGGCTCGGGCGCGGTCGGCGTGCCCAGGTTGACCAGGAGCAGCGCGACTCCCGCATCGTCGGGCTGTGCGCTGGTCAGGAAGGGGGAGGCGGTGTCCTGGGATTTCGTCACCCGTCCAGAATAGTGTTCGCCGAACGCACTGTCCCTGACGCGGTGTCACCTCCCGGGGGCCCAGTTCGGGGCGGCGCGGGGCTGTGCGGGCTCTCGTTCGCTTACCCGCGGCCTTGCCGAGTCGGGTTCCTCGTTCGGCGGGGAGCGCCGCGTGTCGCGTTCGGCGGGGACGAACGAGGCCGGGGCCTGTGTGGCGGGATCGTCCCCCCCTGACTGATCGCGGGGGGCACGTTGCATGCAAACGGGGCGCCCCACCTGTCGGTGGGGCGCCCCGGCGCTTATGCGGCGAGCCCGAGGGGCTCGCATCCTCCTGGCGGAGGTTGTCGG
>NZ_ALIY01000035.1:0-4785 GCF_000283035.1 Actinomyces sp. ICM58 | reverse complement strand
ATGGGTTTTCTTTCTCCTGTGTGTGTGATTTCGGGAGTTTTTCTTGATGGTGGGTCACCGTGGTCACGGGACCTCATGGGTGGCTCAGGCGAGTGCCTTGCGCCTCTTGGTGGTGACCACGGTCATCACCATCGCCCCGGACATGAGCGCCGCTGCGACGCCGATGTAGGGGTAGATTCCGGTGCTGCCTGCCTTGGGCAGCTCACCAACCTGGGTGTCCTTGACGACCAGGGTGGCCTTGCGGGTGCCGCCGACCAGGAAGCCCTGGGGGCCGGAGATGCCGGTGGCCTCGGAGGAGAACGCCTGGACGGCGCTCGTGGCCCACTTGGCCTGGTCCGTGAGGTCTGCCGCGAGCTCAACGTTCGTGCCGGAGCCGTCCGCGCGGGCGGTGGTCAGCTTGAACTCGAGGGGCTGGGGCAGCAGGGAGTGTCCGGCGGGTGCCTTGGTCTCGACCAGCCAGTAGGCGGTGTCAAGATCGAGGTCGTTGACGCTCCAGTAGTATCCGTCGGTCGCGTTGGCCTGGGTCAGGGTCTTGACCACGGTGGCGTTCGCATCCGTGTTGGGGTTGGACTTGTAGATCGCGAACTCGGCGCCCTTCAGAGGGTACATGGCCGCGTTGTTCGGACCGATGTACTGGTTCGAGGCATCCGCAAAGGTGGAGCCGGTGTTCTGCGTGCCGGCCTTCACGATCACGAAGTCGTGGGGGACGGTGGGGCCACAGGCCTTGTTGTTGCTCGTACCGTCGGAGTCCTTGCCGTTCTCAGCCAAGACCTCGTTGAAGAGGCCCTTGCCGGGAGCGAGCTCGTTGTTACCGTTGACGGAGCAGGCCAGGTCGGCTTCCGAGTATCCGGCGGCCGCGGGGTTGCGGGTCACCGAGAAGCGGATCCAGTATTCCTTGGTGGCCCCGGCAGCGAGCTCGACGCCGTCGGTCAGCGTGTAGACGCCGCCGGTAGCGGTCGCGTTGGACGCGGTGTCCAGGCCGGCCTGGGTCTCGGCGATCTTGGCGGAGTTGATCTCCAGACCCTTCGCGAAGTCGGGCTTGTCGGTGAGCTTGCCGGTGTTGGCGGCCAGCGAGCCGTCGTTGGTGGCGACGATCTTGTAGTCCACGTTGAAGGTGGTGGCGCCATTCGCGCCGCCGTTAGCCTCGATGGACTTCTGGACGCGCAGCTTGGGAGCCTGGTATTCGTTCACGAACGTACAGGTGATGGGGGCTGCCTCGTTGGAAGCGGCGCCTCCGACGTTCTTGAAGCTGACGCCGCGCTCAGTGCGGGTCACGGCGACGTCTTCACCGATGCCGTTGACGCACTTGATGTCCTTGAGGTTCCACTTGTCCTCGCCGCCGGTCGAGATGTCCTTCTCCGTGATGGTGAAGTCGGAGTTACCGACCTCGAAGGGGATGAACGTCGAGTCGTACTTCGCGCCTCCCTCACCGAAGCCGGTGGGGGTCAGCGACGCGGCCGGGTCGGCTGCGGAGATGTACGAGGCCTTGGCGGGGGCGGACGAAGCCGTGGGCTTCGAGACGGTCACCGTGCCGGTGGTCGCCGGGGTGCGGGCCGTGTTGTCGCGCCAGGTGTCACCGGTGGTCACCGCGAAGTTGGCGGCCGGGATCGTCGGGTTGGCACCCGCCGGGTCCTCGACGGACTTCACGATGCGCACGCTTCTCTCCTCGGTGATGACGCCGTAGAGGCAGGCGTAGTTGACCGAGAGCTCCTGGGTGACGAAGTAATCGGTGGGCTTGGCGTCCGCCGGAGGCGTCGCCGGGCAGTCGGCGGTCGGGATAGACCTGAAGTTATCCGGGGTCAGGAAGTTGGTCGCGTTCGTCGCGGGGACAAAGCCCCACAGCTGCAGACGGTAGGTGCGGCCGTTCTTCGTAAAGGTACGATCCGAGACGGTCTTCTCCAGCTTGACGGTGTCGGAGACGTAGGGGTTCTCATTGACGTTGCCCTTCGCGTCCGGCCAATAGCGAGGCGTGACCTGTTCCTTCACGAGCTGGTTGTGAGGCTGCTCTGCACCGCCGTTGTAGTACTGGCTGTACAGGTCGTAGTCGCCGTTACCCTCGCCCACGTGCTTGACGCAGTACATGCGTCCGGAGCGAGATTCGGGCTTGTTAACGTAACCCTGCGAGCGATCCGCCGCGTTCACCGGGTCCGGCTCATAGGCGGGACCAATGAAAGCGCCCGAAGGTGTGTATCCCGGACGACCGTAGGTACCATCGAGGACCAGGTCACGGACCCGCTTTCCACCAACCAGCTGATTCACATCCCAGCCAGTAGTACCGAAACTGGTAGAACAGGTACCCGTACCAGCCTCGCCCGGTGTCTTCACGTAGGCACCGCCCTTGCGGTAAATGATCGTCGAGGCCAGGGTGTTGAAAGTCTCGTGGTTGACGAAGGGGAAAGCTTCTCTCTGCTGACCCGCGGGGAGTCCAGCAAATTCCAGGTTGATGTTGCCCTGAAGGTAAGGCTGGCCGAGACCACCAGGGGCAGCTGCCTGTCCGATGGGCAGGTTGTTGTGGCGAATTGCGCCGAGCAGGAAGGTCTGGCCGGGCTCGACCTCACCAGGTTTGTTCGGCTTGAAGCCGATGGCGCTCTGACCATCTACCCAGATATTCTTATCGCTAGCTGCCCACTGGTTATAGTGCTGCTGCATCCAGTCCTTGGATGCCTGCGTGTCACCAGGACCAGTGTTGTCCTTCTGATCATCCCACTTCCACGGTACACCTCGAGCAATGTACGCCCACGCATCCTTATTCTTTGCGGTTGTACCACTCAGCCAAGCACCAACGGGCTTATTGTCCGTGAGCAGGCGATTCTGCGACATTCCGGTAACAACACCGTACCTGATGCTGTCATTCAGGTGCGCACCACCCTCGGTTTCACTCGTGTAGCCACCGTTAATCCAGGCGGAAACCTCGCCAACATCAATCTTGCCGGCGGCGGGCTCCTGGGCCGCCTGAGCGGCCTGGGGGGCGGCCACCTGGGAGACGACCAGCGTGCTGGCCGCAGTAGCCACGACGGCCAGGGCGGCCAGGGCGCGGGAGGCGACTCCTGCTCGCTTGGTCCGCGCGTGGCCCGCGCGCGCTCGACTTGCTGTCATCGATCGTTCTCCTTGACGTTCTTGCGCTGTGTTGTGACCGGAGGGACGTCCGGTTCGGTTTTTCCACAACCTTGATGACACACAGCCTACGTCGCGGTTACTGAAAAATGCAACCCCATTTTCACGACTTTGCTAGTGGGCTACGTTACAGAACAACAGTCAAGCCGTCTTTCCGCAGGATAACGCGGTTTGACCAGCTGGTATCTATTCATATTATCGCAACATAAGTAGCTAAATTGTTATTTTTAACGGCTGGCAACAAATCCGATCGCGGAACTATACAGAGCTTGACACCCTCCAAATAATCCACCGATGAGCCAATTTTTCAGCCACCCCACCGCCCCCAACCCTCCGAGCCGACCCTCCGACCCGCCCCTCCTCCCCCAAAAGTCGCACGTAATTCGGCTACCCGAAAATTCAACACCGCCCACAAACGTTGCAATCCCAACGCTCTGATTTCAACGTTTGAAAGGTTTACATGGAATTACGTGCGACATTTCCGGGCAACCACCCCGACACCCGGACGCCACCCGCCCGGGCCCCCCTTCACCACCCCACCCCAAAAGTCGCATGCAATTCGATTACTTAAACATTCAACAAAGCCTAGAAACGCTGCAATTCCAACAATCTGATTTCATCATTTGAAAGGTTTACATGGGAATTGCATGCGACATTTTTCGGCAACCACGCCCAACAATGCCCGCACGCGCCCGCACACGCCCGCACACGCCCACACACGCCAACACGACAACGCGCCAACGCAGCTCCGCACCACCGAACCCAGGACCGCCACCGCGCCCCGGCCTCGTCACGCGCGCCCGCCACCGCGCCCCGGCCTCGTCACGCGCGAGCACCCACACCCCTGCACAATAGGGCGCATGGATCTACGCCCCGTCGCCCTCGTGCCCGTCACCGCCTACGACCCGTCGCGCCCGACCCCCGCCGCCATCGTCTCCGGCGAGGTCGCCGCCCACGACGCGCCGCACCCCCTGTCAGTCTTCGACATGTTCCGCATCGGGATCGGGCCCTCCTCGTCGCACACGGTGGGCCCGATGCGCGCGGGCCTGGCCTTCACGACGGAGCTGACGACCCTCACGCCTCCCTCGCGCATCACGATCGACCTGTTCGGGTCGCTGGGGGCGACGGGCCGCGGACACTCGACGGACCGCGCGGTGCTGCTGGGCCTGGCTGGCTACGACCCGGAGACGGTGGACATCCACACGGTGGAGGCGATCCTCCCGACGCTGGCGAGCACGGGGACCCTCACGCTGCCCTCGGGCACGCGCGTGCCCCTGAGCATCGCCGAGGACATCCGATTCATCCCACGCACGGTCCTCCCCTATCACGTGAACGCACTGACGATCACCGCGAGCGGCGGCGACGGCGACACGATCCTCCAGCGCACCTACTACTCGGTAGGCGGCGGCTTCGTCATGCTGCAGACGAACGACGACCCGCTTCACCCCGAGGTTTCCTCGCTCGCATCCAGCCAGGCCGGCGTCGGCATCGACGTTCCCGCGCCGCACCCCTTCGCGTCGGGCGCCCAGCTGCTCGCCCAGTGCGAGGCGTCAGGCCTGAGCGTCGCCGAACTGGTGCGCGCCAATGAGGAGGCAGTGCGCCCACGCGACACCCTCAACGCCTACCTGGACCGCATCGCGGACACGATGTTCGACTGCGTAGACGCGGGCA
>NZ_ALIY01000034.1:0-35241 GCF_000283035.1 Actinomyces sp. ICM58 | reverse complement strand
CGTTGAGCGGCGCATGGGAGCCGCCGACGTGATCGAAATGCTTGACCTGGCTGTCCTGGCACATGGGGCACCCCAGGTGCTAAGGGCCGATAACGGGCCCGAATTCATCGCCGCAGCCTTGGGGCGCTGGGCCAGCGAGCATGACACGCTCCAAGCGTTCATCCCACCGGGCCAGCCCTGGCATAACGGATTCGTGGAGTCCTTACACAACCGCATGCGCGACGAACTCCTCGAGGACAACATGTTCGAGGATCTCAACCACGCGCGCGCCCTGATTGGCGCCTGGTCCCACCGCTACAATGAAGAACACCCCCACAGCCCGCTAGGCTGGCTCTCACCCAACCAATACGCACGCCAATGGGCACAACACCACCAATAACAACCAACAACCCTCAAAACACCCGGTCCACAAAACCAGACCAGGCCAGGTACTTGAGGCTGCTCTCGCTCAGCTTGGTAACTCGCGTGATCTTGAGGACAAGCTCGCACAGGCGGTCGCCGCACGTGACAGCGTGGCAGGCCGTATCAACCAGCTCATTCAAGCCGCAGCACACGCTGGCTTCGACCCTGGCGCGTTCGAGGCCCAACAGGCTCGGCTCGAAGCCGACTACCAAGTCCACCTCAGCGCAATCGAGTCCCTCGAAAGGCAGCTGCACGAACTTGAAGCCAAGCGCGCGGCCATCACCGCATTCCACCAGTACCGCAGCAAGAACCCCGCAATCACCTATACCCCCGAGGCCTGGCGAGCCCTCGTCGACCACGCCACCATCCACCCCGACGGAACAATCACCATCACGTTCAACGACGGCACGAGCATTTGACCGCTGTGGTGAGTGGCTCCACAAGCTATTGGCGATCATCTCCATCCGACAGCTACGTCGGCCCGACCAAGAGCTCAGGAACCCCGATTTCTTTCATACCCGACGGAGAGTTGGCAGCGAATTCTCACTCAGTCACGTCTCGGAAGCATGCCTTGGCACTCCGTAGTTCGATCGCTTCTTCGAGTGTTCGCACCTCTGAATACTCATCAGTCCGATAGTCCTTGATGGCGAATTCCTCAACATTGGGTTCACTTGGAGTCGGCAATCCGGATTCTTCATCGCTCATGAGTCCTCGCTTCACCGATGTCACGCAAGGTTCGTTGAGCCCCTGAACAACAGTCGCTCATGTATCATTAAAACCTAACGCAGGCACCACCGGGGAGACACGTGTGAGAATGGTGGGGGGCCACCATCGGTTGCTCCGCAACATGACACCACGTGGCCCCAGCAGCAACAGTGACATGGAGGTGGATATGGACGCTGTCAACACTTCGAGGCTCTCACTGAGGCCCGTGCAGCTCACCGACCTCGAGGAGCTGTATGCACTGAGCCGTATGCCCGAGGTCAACCTCTTTAACCCTTCTGGTCCCGACCGCAGTATTGACGAGGCGCGTGAACGGCTCGAGGACTGGCTGCGCGACTGGGAGACGGACGGTATTGGCTACTGCACGGCCCGTATGCTCGAATCGGACGCCTACGTCGGCTACGTGGGGCTGGCCGCGCGCACGTTCCGTGACGAGCGCGTCCTCAACCTCGCCTACCGCATCCGACCTGAGTTCCAGGGATCAGGTCTGGTTACCGAAGCCTGCCGCGCACTCATCGAGGCCGCGCGCCCACGCTGGTCAGGGCACCGGATTCGGGTCCTCACCAAGCAGGACAACACCCCCTCGATCGCAGTGGCCACACGCTTGGGCTTCACCCACGCCCCCGACTTGGACGACACCCCGGACCCGGGCGACATCAACCTCTTCCTGGACCTCTGACGCCAAGAAGCACGCACCGGTGGCTCGTTCTCTGGCGGCACCCGCTGTGCTGGCGTTCCCGACGACGACGCCTCGGACAAGGCGTGACCCCCGTGATGGTGCCGAAGCTCGCGATCGCTCCGGGGCTTGATCGTTTTCACGCAACGACATGCACCCACCCGCGCCTAGGGATGCACCCACTCTGTACAACCTTGCACCCACCGCGCCTCAAAATGCACCCACCACAGCTTTTGTATCCGCAGTGATCCCCTTTGGTCCACTGCCAGGAAAGCCCCGGGCCGCTCGGCCCGGGGCTTTCCTGTTACCTGCTCACGCTCACGCGGTCTGGGGGAACGTGGAGGTGTCGATGACGTAGCGGTAGCGCACGCGCGAATCCACGACATTGTCGTAGGCCTGCGTAATCTCCTCGCCGGTGATCATCTCAACCTGCGGGATGACGCCATGCGCGGCGCAGAAGTCCAGCATCTCCTGAGTTTCGGCGATGCCGCCGATCTGGGAGCCGGCGAAGGACTTGCCACCGTTGACGAAGGCGCGCAGCGGCAGGGAGACAGGCTCGGTGGGCAGGCCCACGTCGACGAAGACGCCGTAGGGGCGCAGGGCGGCCATGTATCCGGCGTAGTCGAGGCCGTCAGCGGATACGGTGCACAGGATCAGGTCGAAGGAGCCGCGCAGGGATTCGAGGGTCCCCTCCTCGCTGGTGGCGTAGAAGTGGTCGGCGCCGAAGCGGCGGGCATCGGCTTCCTTGGAGCGGCCGTGGGAGATGACGGAGACGTCCGCGCCCATGGCCTTGGCGATCTGCACGCCCACGTGTCCGAGGCCGCCCATGCCGAGGATAGCCACGCGCGAGCCGGGTCCCACGTTGTAGTGTTTGAGCGGGGAGTAGGTGGTGATGCCGGCGCACAGGAGGGGTGCGCAGGCAGCGAAGTCCAGCTCCTCCGGGATGTGCAGGGCGAAGTCCTCGCGCACCGTGAAGCCCCGCGAGTAGCCGCCGGTCGTCGGGTTGCCCTCGGCGTCGGCGCGGTAGGTCCACAGGGTACCCGGCGTCGAGGTGCACCACTGCTCGTAGCCGGACTCGCACATCTCGCAGGAGCCGCAGGATCCGACCAAGCAACCCACGCCCACGCGGTCCCCCACCTTGAACTTAGTGACACCGGGGCCGACCTTGGCGACGATGCCTACGAACTCGTGGCCGGGCACGAGCGGGTAGGCCACGGGCCCCCACTCGCCGCGGGCACTGTGGATGTCGGAGTGGCAAATGCCCGCGTAGGCGACGTCGAAGTAGATGTCGCCTTCGCCGGGCTGGCGGATGTCGATCTGGAGGGGGTGGAACTGGGTGGTGGCGTCGTCGCAACCGTAGGCGATCACGCTGGGCATGAGAACTCCTTTGTCCAATCAATTCGGGATGAGACAAGCATACTGCAGCAAAAAGCCCCGACGCCGAAGCGCCGGGGCGGTGGGGTGGCTGACGGGACTCGAACCCGCGACGTCCTGGACCACAACCAGGTGCTCTACCAACTGAACTACAGCCACCATCGCGTCGCCGTGAAGGCAACGGATAGAGCTTAGCACTACCCACCCGAGCTTGGAAACTCGAGCACTGCCCTCACGACGGTGGCGTGCATCACCAGTGGGCGCGAGCGGAGATCGCGTCCGCGAAGTTACCCAGTGCGCCGGGGGTGGCACCCAGGTACAGGTCGGCGTCCACGAGGGAGACCTCCATGACCAAGAAGGATCCCTTGCCGTCGGGGACCAGGTCCACGCGGTTGAACAGGAACAGCTCGTCGTGGCCCAGGCGGGCACGCACGTAGTCGTGCAGGACACGGCGGATTTCCTCGCCCCATTGCCACGCGACGGAGTCGGCGGCCTCGGCGGTCACCACGGCCTCGTGCATCTCCGGATTGGTGACGGAGGCGGGATGCAGGGCGGAGCGCTTCTCGACAGCGTGAGAGACCAGGCCGTTGAAGAAAACAAGCGAGATTTCGCCGTGCAGGTCGATCTCCTCGACGTAACGCTGGATCATGACGGAACGACCATCGCCGAGCAGCCCTTGCACCTGTCGCATGGCGGCTTGGCGCTGGCGGGTGTCCACGGTCGTGTAGCGGCCGATGTCGCGCACGCCGGAGGACACAGCAGGCTTGACGACGAACTCACCGAAGGCCGGGAAGCGCGTGTGAATCTGATGCTTGGACAGATTCTGCTCGGGTTCCAGCCAGCTGGTGGGAATCGTCGGCATACCCAGGGCGGCCAGCTCCCTCAGGTAGTGCTTGTCCGTGTTCCAGTTGAGAACGTCGGCGGAGTTTTGGACGCGCCGCAGCTGGCGGGTCCATTCCAGGAACGCCGGGCGGTCCTGCGCGTAGTCGGAGACGGAGCGAACGACGACCATGCCGGCGTCAGACCAATCAACGTCGGGGTCGTTCCACACCTTGATCTGGGGGTCGCAACCGCGCAACGCCAGCTCATCGAGCAGGCCCTCTTCGCCGGGAAACAGGTGGGGCATGGACGAGCAGGTCACCAGGGTGACTTTGGGTGGGGTCGTCATGTGTGTCCTTCAGGGTCGGTGTTACGGGAATTAACGAGGTCGGGGTGCGGCCGCGGGACCCGCGCACGTGCGGGTGGGGCGCGGCCGTTCTCTCAGCGCAGGCCCAGGGGGCGCTGCGACGCTTCGGAGAGGAGCTCGCTGAGCAGGTCCGGGTAGGACAGGCCCGCGGCCGCCCACATCTGCGGGTACATCGAGATCGGGGTGAAGCCGGGCATCGTGTTGACTTCGTTGATGATGACGGTGTCGGTGGCCTCGTCGAGGAAGAAGTCGACGCGTGCCAGACCCTCGCATTCGAGGGCGTCAAAGGCACGCCACGCGGTCTCGCGAATGCGCTGAGCGTAGGCGGGGGGCACGTCGGCCGGGCAGGACAGGCCGACGACGTCGTCCACATACTTGTGTTCGTAGTCGTAGAACTCGCCCTCGGGGATGACGATCTCACCCAGCGGCGAGGTGCCACTTTGCCAGTCGGGGCGCGAGCCGAGGACTCCGCACTCGACCTCGCGGCCGGTCACGGAAGCCTCGACGATGATGCGCGGGTCGTGGTTTGCGGCTTCCTTGATGGCAACGGGCAGATCTTCGCGGCAGGTGACGCGCGAGATGCCGACGGAGGAGCCGGCGCGGCAGGGCTTGACGAAGACGGGGAAGCCGAGGCGCTCGATGCGGTCCATGCACGAGGCGGGGTCGTTCTCCCACTGACGGGCGGTGATGGAGACCCAGCGGCCCACGTTGATACCGGCGGCGGCGAGCACCGTCTTGGTCAGGTGCTTGTCCATGGAAATCGCCGAGGAGGTCACGCCGCATCCGACGTAGCGCACGTCCGCCATTTCGAAGAGGCCCTGAATGGTGCCATCCTCGCCGTAAGGGCCGTGCAGGAGCGGGAAGACGATGTCGACGTGCCCCAGGTCCTCCACGCCCACAACGCGCGAGGTATCGTCCGAAGGGTCGCCGTCGTAGGTGAGCTCGACGAGGTTGCCCTCGCCCGGGGTCAGGGCCACGCGGGTGGCTCCGGCGGTAATCGACTGCCCCTTGCCGTCCTTGAACCTCAGCGCCGACGGGTCGTCGGCGACACGCACCCACTGGCCGTCGCGCGTGATACCCAGCGGGATCACGTCCCACTTCGTGCGGTCGATGGCCGTGAGGATGCCGGCGGCCGTCGCACAAGAGACTTCGTGTTCTGAGGAGCGCCCGCCGAAAACGATGAGGACGCGAGGACGAGAAATTGCAGTCATGGGTCCAAGCCTACCGCGCGTCAGGCTTTTCCCGCCCGAGTGTGCGCGTTTAGACCAGCTCGATCTTCCAGCCGTCCATCTTTTGCGGGCGGGCGAGCAGCATGCGGCCCATGTCGGCGATACTCGCGCGCCCCTCGACGACCTCGACGACGGCGCTGGTGATCGGCATGTCGACGCCCACGGAGGCGGCGACCTGGAGGATCGGTCCTGCCGAGGCGACGCCCTCGACGACGCCCGGGGACAGCGCCATGGCATCGGCCAGGCTCATGCCCGAACCCAGGCGGTGGCCCAGCGAGAAGTTGCGCGACAGGCGCGAGGAGCAGGTGGCCACGAGGTCACCGATGCCCGACAGACCGGCGAAGGTCGCGGGGTCTGCGCCCAGGGCCGTGCCCAGGCGCGTCATCTCAGCCAGGCCGCGCGTGATGAGGGTCGAACGCGTGTTGATGCCCAGCCCCATTCCCTCAGCGGCGCCAATCGCGACCGCGATGACATTCTTGGTGGCGCCCGCCATCTCGGTGCCCACGACGTCGGAGGAGACGTAGGGGCGGAAGTAGGAATTGTGGCAGGCCTTCGCGATCTCCTTGGCGAGCTCCACATCCGAGGAGGCGACGACCGTCGCCGTGGGCTGACGGTCGGCGATCTCACGGGAGAGATTGGGGCCGGACAGGACGGCGATGCGGCTGCCGGGCACACCCGAGGCGTCGGCGATGATCTGATCCACGCGCTTGAGGGTGCCCAGTTCCAGGCCCTTGGCCAGGGACAGCAGAGCAGCGTTCGGAGCGAAGGACGCACGGGCGGCCTCCAGGGTGGCGCGCACCGCCTTAACCGGCACGGCGACGACCACCAGCTGCTTGCCAGAAACGGCGCGGGCTATGTCCGTAGTCGCCTCGATGCGCTCGGAGAGGGTGATACCCGGCAAGTACGTCGGGTTCTCATGCCCGTTGATGAACGCGATCGTGTCAGTGTTGCGCCCCCACATCGTCACGTCCACGCCCGCGTCGGCGAGCACCTGAGCGAACGTCGTTCCCCACGCTCCCGTTCCCAGGACCGCTGCTGTTGTCATACTCATCGAGACCTCCCTGTCAGCCCCCAGTCTACTAGGATGGGAAAACCGTCACACTCCAAGGA
This sequence comes from Actinomyces sp. ICM58, assembly GCF_000283035.1. Lineage (NCBI taxonomy): Bacteria > Bacillati > Actinomycetota > Actinomycetes > Actinomycetales > Actinomycetaceae > Actinomyces > Actinomyces sp. ICM58. The sequence continues at coordinate 28,541 of NZ_ALIY01000034.1, read as the reverse complement.
GGGGCTTTGTCTCACCACCGCGCGCTGCCCGCCGCCCTCGCCGTCCTCGCGCTCGCCGCCTGCTCGCCCTCCGCTCCGACGGCCGGGCCGACCGAGCCCGCCCCTGCCTCGTCGGAGGCGAGCCACTCCCCCGCCGTCGAGGGCACACAGCCGGGCCAGGGGACGCCCGGAAACGGAGAGCCTGGCCTGGATGCGACGAGGCCGATCAACGCGGACAACTGGATGTCCTCGGTCTCGATGCTGCCGCCTATGCGCTCTGACAACCCGGACAAGGCACTGGTCCTCACCGCGATCCGTGCCTCCTCGCACGAAGGCTTCACCCGAGTCGTGCTGGAGTTCGATGGTGAGGGCTCCCCGGGCGTCCGCCTGGCGCAGTGGAGCGACCAGGCACTGGAGCAGGGACGTGGCCTGCCCATCGAGGTCGAGGGGGCGGCGGTCCTGGAGCTCATCCTCGATGGGACGCCGATGACCGCCACCTCACCAAAGGGCAGCTACCCGACCAAGGAGCACACCCGCGCGGGCAACCTGGACATCGTCTCGGACGGAACCTTCGAAGACAACACGCACGTCGTCATCGGGGCGCCCACCGAGCGCCAGTTCCAGATCGGTTTCTTATCCAATCCCTCGCGTGTGGTCGTCGATATCCGCAATTAGCCCTTCTTGCGGGCCTTCTTCGCCTTCTTGGCGCGCTTGGCCTGCTCTTCCTCCCACCAGGGGCCGGCCTGCGTGGCGGGATCCCACACCTTCTCCGGCACGGGCAGCCCGCGCAGCTTACCCACGCCCGCGCGCACGGCGTCACTGATGCGCCGCGTCGCCTCGTTGACGGCGTCGTGGTCCTGCGAGCCCGCCGGGCTCATCAGATCCGACAGGTCGACGGGCTCGCCGAAGTGGTAGGAGACGCGCCGACCCGGGCGCATGTCCATTCCCTTGGCGTTGTAGGGGGCCATGATCTCCTGCGGGCCCCACTGCGACACGGGGATCACAGGCACGCCCGTGTCGAGGGCCAGGCGGGCGGCGCCGGACTTGAACTGCATGGGCCACTGGTCGGGGTCGCGCGTGAGCGTGCCTTCGGGGAAAATGCCGACGACCTCACCGGCCTTCAGCGCCTCACGGGTGGGTGCCAGGACGGCCGAGGGGTTGGAGTCGCGGTTGACGGGGATCAGGCCCATGCCCTTGATGATCCAGCCGAACACCGGGACGGAAAACATCGACTTCTTCGCCAGGAAACGCACAGCGGTGTCGCGCTTCATGAAGTACCAGCACAGGCACAGCGGGTCGACGTTCGAGAGGTGATTGGGCACCAGGAGGTAGCCGCCCTCGGCGGGGAGATTCTCTTCACCGCTCACGGTGAACTTAATCCAGGGGGTCATGATGGGCGTCAGGACACCCTTGGCGAAAGCGTAAAAGCCGGAGACAGCACTCATGGCTCCATTCTACGGGGACCACTCCCCCGCGGCGCAAAACCCCACCCCTACCTTACAGAGCAACCGAGCGCAGCTCACACACAGTGCGCCGACTCCCGCTGCCTCAGACAAGCACGGAGACGACGCCCGGGGCGACATCCACGGTGAAAGGAATCGAGGCGATCCGATCCCCGTCCGCCATCGCGACCATCCCCGCGGGGGCAGCGAAGGACACGACGCGGGCGCTCTCCACCTCGATCGCCGGGTGATTCTTGGCGCGTCCGGCCACCACCTTGGCCAGCACCGGGAGGGCTCGCGCGACCGACAGGGGGCCCACGTGACACACCTCGAGGACGCCGTCGCTCATATCCGAGGACTCCACCAGGGTGATGCCACCGCCGAAACGCCCGGAGTTGGACACCGACGCGATCCACCCGCTCATGTTGCGCTCGCGACCATCCACGGTCGCCACGATCTCGGCGGGCTCGTGCGAAGCCAGGGCCGCGAAGGCGCCGTAGCCGTATGCCAGCGGACCCGACGTCAGCGAGGACTCGTTGGCCAGGATATTAGCTCGCGCGTCCAAGCCGATCGACACGATGCCGAGAGCCAGGCGAACCCCGTCACGCGAACGTACCCACATGCCATCCAGGGGACGCACCCGAGAGGCCAGTGCATCCGAGGACGAGGCCCCGGCCTCGTCGGAAGAAAGACCGAGGGGCGCCAGGCGCCGCGCGCGCGCCAACGGCTCCGTGCCGACCCCGAGCGCTCGGCACAGGTCGTTGCCCCGTCCGCCGGGCATGGGAACGAAAAGGGCGTCGGACTCGTGACAGCCGCGCGCGACGGCGCTCAGGTACCCGTCCCCGCCCAGGGCCGCCACGATCGAGCCGGCGGTGACCCCACCCGCGATCGCTGCCGGATCGTCGCCCGGCGTCGTCAGGCGAACGGCGACCTCCCAGCCGCCCCCGCGCAGGATACGCACGATGCGCGGCCCCAGGCGCACGCTGCGCCCGCCCGCCGACATCGACGAGACCAGCAACAGCATGGCCCGTCGCGCACCCGATGCGGCCATGACGTCAGGCGTCCAGGTAGCGCACGCGCGCGTCCAGCTGATGGAGCTTGCGCGTGAAGTGCTCGTAACCGCGCGAGATCACGTCGATGCCCGACACGGTGGAGGTACCCGTGGCGGCCAGCGCCGCGATCAGGTGCGAGAAGCCACCGCGCAGATCCGGGACCTCGATATCGGCGCTGTGCAGCGGGGTCGGGCCCGAGATGACCGCCGAATGGTAGTAGTTCTTCTGGCCGAAGCGGCAGGGCGTCCCGCCCAGGCACTCGCGGTAGACCTGGATGTTCGCACCCATCTTGCGCAGCGCCTCGGTGAAGCCGAAGCGATTCTCGTACACGGTCTCGTGCACGATGGACAGGCCCTCGGCCTGGGTGAGCGCCACGACGAGGGGCTGCTGCCAGTCCGTCATGAAGCCCGGGTGCACGGCCGTCTCCAGGGCGATCGAGTGCAGCGGCTCACCCGGGTGGTAGAAACGGATGCCGTCGGCGTCGATATCGAAGGCGCCGCCCACCTTGCGGAAGGTGTTCAGGAAGGTTGTCATGTCGGGCTGGTGAGCGCCGCGCACGTAGATGTCGCCGCGGGTTGCCAGCGCGGCGGCCGCCCAGGAGGCTGCCTCGATGCGGTCCGGCAGCGCCGTGTGGCGGTAGCCGGTCAGCTTGGACACGCCCTCGATGCGGATCGTGCGGTCCGTGTCCACGGAGATGATCGCGCCCATCTTCTGCAAGACGTTGATGAGGTCGAGGATCTCCGGCTCGATGGCCGCGCCCTTCAAGGTCGTGATGCCCTCGTTGCGCACGGCGGTGAGCAGGGTCTGCTCGGTGGCGCCCACCGACGGGAAGGGCAGCTCGATGATCGCGCCGTGCAGACCCGTGTCGGGACGCTTGATGTGCACGCCGTCGGGCTGCTTATCGACGATCGCGCCGAACTTGCGCAGCGTCTCCAGGTGGAAGTCGATGGGACGCCCGCCAATCGCGCAGCCGCCAAGCTCAGGAATGAAGGCCTCGCCCAGCTGGTGCAGGAGAGGGCCGCAGAAGAGGATCGGGATGCGCGAGGCGCCCGCGAGCGTGTCGATGTCGGAGCGCGAGGCGACCTTGACGTTGGAGGGGTCCATGCGCAGCGTGCCGCGGTCCTGATCGAAGTCGATCTGAACGCCGTGCAGGCTCAGCAGGTCCGAGACGACATCAGTGTCGCGGATGAGCGGAACGTTGTACAGCTCCGAAGGGGTATCGGCGAGCAGCGAGGCGACCATGGCCTTGGGCACGAAGTTCTTGGCACCGCGAACGGTGATCTCGCCGCGCAGCGGGTGACCGCCCTCGACTTGCAGGATGGATGACATGAGCGCTCCTCACTAAGACGTAACTGGCCCCTACTCTAGCTAGGTAGGGGCCAGTGTGCGAAGTCGTTCAGTCGCGGGCGGACACGACGTCTTCCTTGGGGAGGAATTTCGCCGGGAGGGTGCGCGGCTTGAAGGACGGGCGCGCGGCCTCGTAGGCCTCGATCTCGTCCTCGTGGCGCAGGGTCAGGGCGATGTCGTCGAGGCCCTCCATGAGGGTCCAACGCACGTAGTCGTCGATCTGGAAGGTGCCGGACAGGGCGCCGGCCCGCCACGTCTTGTCTTCGAGGGACACGGTGACCTGGGTGCCGGGCTCGGCTTCGAGGAGCTTCCACAGGGACTCGCAGTCCTCCTGGGAGATGATGCCGGTGACCAGGCCCTGCTTGCCGGAGTTTCCGCGGAAGATGTCGGCGAACTTGGGGGCCAGCACGACGCGGAAGCCGTAGTCTTTGAGGGCCCACACGGCGTGCTCGCGCGAGGAGCCGGTGCCGAAGTCGGGGCCGGCGACCAGGACGGAGCCGTTCTTGTAGGCCTCCTGGTTGAGGACGAAGTCGGGGTCGCCACGCCAGGCGGCGAAGAGGGCGTCCTCGAAGCCGGTGCGTGTCACGCGCTTGAGATAGACGGCGGGGATGATCTGGTCGGTGTCGACGTTGGAGCGGCGCAGCGGGACGCCGGTGCCGGTGTGGGTGATGAACTTTTCCATGGTGCGTCAGTCTTTTCTTCCGTGGGGGACGAGGCCGGGGCCCTCCCCCGCTGTCGGGTGGCGGGAGGGCGGGCCTCAGAGGTCGGCCGGGGAGGACAGGGTCCCTCGCACGGCGGTGGCGGCCGCGACGAGCGGGGACACCAGGTGCGTGCGGCTGCCCTTGCCCTGGCGGCCTTCGAAGTTGCGGTTCGAGGTGGAGGCGGAGCGGTCCCCCGCGTTCATCGTGTCGGGGTTCATGCCCAGGCACATGGAGCAGCCGGCGTTGCGCCATTCGGCGCCGAAGTCGGTGAAGATCGTGTCGAGGCCTTCGGCCTCGGCCTGGAGGCGCACGCGGGCGGAGCCGGGCACGACCATGACGCGCACTCCTTCGGCCTTGTGGCGTCCCTTGACGACGGCAGCGGCGGCGCGCAGGTCTTCGATGCGCCCGTTCGTGCAGCTACCGATGAAGACGGTGTTGACGGCGATCTCGCGCATCGGGGTGCCGGCCTTGAGGTCCATGTACTCCAGGGCGCGCTCGGCGGCTGCGCGGGCGGTCTCGTCGGTGAAGTCCTCGGGGTCGGGGACGGTGGCCGACAGGGGCACGCCCTGGCCGGGGTTCGTCCCCCAGGTCACGAAGGGTTCGATGTCGGCTGCCTCGAGGACGACCTCGGCGTCGAAGACGGCGTCCTCGTCGGAGGCCAGGGAGGACCAGTATTCGACGGCGCGGTCCCAGTCCTCGCCCTCGGGGGCGTGAGGGCGACCCTTGATGTAGTCGAAGGTGGTCTGGTCGGGGGCGATCATGCCGGCGCGGGCACCCGCCTCGATCGACATGTTGCAGATCGTCATGCGTCCCTCCATGGAGAGCTCCCGGATCGCCTGGCCGCGGTATTCGAGGACGTATCCCTGGCCGCCGCCGGTGCCGATCTTGGCGATAACGGCGAGGATGATGTCCTTGGCGGTCGAGCCCTGGGGCAGGGAGCCGTTGACGGTGATCGCCATCGTCTTGAAGGGCGCCATCGGCAGGGTCTGGGTGGCCAGGACGTGCTCGACCTGGCTGGTGCCGATGCCGAAGGCCAGCGCACCGAAGGCGCCGTGCGTGGAGGTGTGGGAGTCGCCGCACACGATGGTCATACCGGGCTGGGTGAGGCCCAGCTGGGGGCCGACGACGTGGACGATGCCCTGGTCGGCGTCGCCCAAGGAGTGCAAGCGAATACCGAACTCCTCGGCATTCTTGCGCAGGGTGTCGATCTGGGTGCGGCTCGTGATGTCCGCGATCGGCTGGTCGATGTTGACCGTGGGCGTGTTGTGGTCCTCAGTCGCGATCGTCAGGTCGGGGCGGCGCACCTGGCGGCCGGCCAGGCGCAGGCCCTCGAAGGCCTGGGGGCTCGTGACCTCGTGCACCAGGTGGAGGTCGATGTACAGCAGGTCGGGGGCACCGTTTTCACCCTTGGAGACGATGTGGTCGCGCCACACCTTTTCCGCCATCGTTCCGCTCATTGATCCTCCTCTGGTCCCCGCTGTGGAGACACGGTGTCGTCATGTTTCGTCACTTAATGGAAGCGCCTTCATCTCACAGTGACCTGCTGATCTCACGTCTCGGACGCCCCTTTGATGTGTTTCACTATCCGACAGTTTGCCATCTCAAAAGCTGAGATATTAAATAGTTGTATGGAAGAGCAAACATCCAGTGGCGTTGGCGTTCTCGACAAGGCAGCGCTGGTCCTCAGCGCTCTCGAGGCGGGACCGGCCACGCTCGCACAACTCGTCACCAGCACCGGCCTCGCGCGTCCGACCGCCCACCGTCTCGCGGTGGCCCTCGAATATCACCGCATGGTCGCGCGTGACATGCAGGGACGTTTCATCCTGGGCCCCCGCCTGCAGGAGCTCTCCTCCGCGGCCGGCGAAGACCGCCTGCTCCAAGCCTCCATGCCCGTCCTCCAGGCCCTGCGCGACCACACGAAGGAATCCTCCCAGCTCTTCCGCCGCCAGGGGGACTACCGCGTGTGCGTCGCCGCCTCCGAACGCGAGATGGGTCTGCGCGACTCCATCCCGGTGGGCGCCACGCTCTCCATGAGCGCCGGCTCCGCCGCCCAGGTCCTGCTCGCCTGGGAGGAACCCGACCGCCTGCACCGTGGCCTGTACGGCGCTTCCTTCAACGCGACGATGCTCTCCGAGGTCCGCCGCCGCGGCTGGGCCCAGTCCGTCGGCGAACGCGAACCCGGCGTCGCCTCCGTGTCCGCGCCCGTGCGCGGCCCCTCCGGTCGCGTCCTGGCCGCTCTGTCGATCTCCGGCCCCATCGAGCGCATGGGCCGTCAGCCCGGACGCCAACACGGCCCCTCCGTCATGGCCGCCGCCAACCGCCTCTCTGAGTTCCTGGCCACCGTTGAGGACGCCGCGGAGCTCTGAGCCTCACGCGAGACATACCAGACGGGGAGGGCCGGGACGATCACTCGTCCCGGCCCTCCCCGTCTTCGCGCCCTCCCGTCAGGGAATCAGGCGCCCGGAAGCATCGAAGTTGTAGGTCGTACCACCGAAGGTGATGCGGCCCGTCGCCATCGCGCCCGAGGGGTGGCAGAAGTACCAGGACTGCCCCTCCTTGACCCAGCCGACAGCCATCTCACCACTGCCCGTCAGGAAGTACCAGGTGCCTCCCAGGTTCAGCCAGCCGGTGGCCATCGCGCCATTGGCGTGCAGGTAGTACCAGTTCGAGCCCAGGTGCTGCCAGCCGGTAGCCATCGCGCCGCTGCCACTGAGGTAGTACCAGGTGCCGTTATCGTCGAGCCAGCCGACCGCCATGACTCCCGACTGCGGATCCAGGTAGTACCAGGAGCCGCCGGTGGAGAGCCATCCGGTCGCCATTGCGCCCGAGGGGGCGTAGTAGCGCCACTCGCCCTCTTCGTTGTCCCAGCCGGTCTTCATCCAGCCGGATGCGTCGAAGGCGTAGGTCACGCCTCCCAGCTCGATGCGCTCGTTCGCCGGGTAGGTGCCGTCCGGGTAGCTCAGCCACCAGCGGCCATCGGCGGCGCGCACCCACGTACCGTCGCTCGGGGTCGGGCCGGGGGTCACGCGATCGCCAGAGCGCTGGGTGAAGACAGCGACCGTGCGGGCGGGAACCTCGACGACGCCGGTCTGGGCGTCGAAGGACGCATCCTTGACGACCGCGTCAGCACCCGTTGCCTGCGCCTCGTGCAGCATGAACACGCGGCCAGCCAGACCCTCGACGCGCTGCTTGAGCGGCTGATCCGTCGCGTTGAACACGACGAGGGCCCCGTCGAGCTGCGGGTCGACGTCCGTGCCTTCTCCGGCCTCGTCGTTGATGAGCATCATGATGGTGCCATCGACGGCCCCCTCACCCGAGTTCGGGAAGCTCACCTTCGAGCGGATCAGGTCCGCGCTGCCCAACGTGAACAGGCGCGAGGAGGAACGCACGCGCAGGAAGTCCATCGCGATCTCCGAGGAGGTGTCGATCTGCTCCGGCGTCGGCTTCAGATCGGGGTTCTCCAGGAGCGGACGCATGTGATCCCACGCCGCGCCGTTCTTCGACTTCACGGGCAGGCCTCGACCGAAGCCGTTGTCCTTCATCGTCCAGTCGATCACGTTGAAGTGATCGCCCGAGTTGAAGGAGTCGCGGTCCAGGGATTTCGAGCGCAGCATCTCCGTACCCGAGGCCCAGAACGCGGGCGACTGCGCGAGGGTCACCGAGGCCTGGCTGATCAGCGACATGCGCACGCGGTGGTCCATCGGCGCGCTCGCCGGCATCTTGTAGGTCACCAGGTCGAAGAGCGTCTCGTTGTCGTGGGCGTCCACGTAGTTGACGTTCTCCGCGGGCTGGGAGGCAAAACCCGCTCCCTGGCCGTTGTAGTCCAGCTGCGCACCCGTCAGCGTGTGCCCGTCGTAGGTGGTCAGCGTGTAATCCTTCAGGTTGCCCGCCAGGCCTAGCTTCACGAGGTCCACGCGATGCAGGTAGTCCGCGCGGCGCTCCGTCTCCGAGCGGGTGTCGAGGCCGTTGAGGTCGGAGAAGGCGCCGGAGCCGAAGCCCTGCATGACGCGGTGGTCATCGTCGAAGGGGCCGCCGCCGTGGACCGCGTCGCGCAGGCGGTCGTTGAAGGCGCCGATGCCGGTGCCGTCGAGCTGGCCCTGCGTGGCCTGGGTGAACAGCGCGTTGTTCGCGACTTCACCGAAGTTCCAGCCCTCGCCGTAGATGTACAGGCGCGAGCCGTCCACGCCGTCCTTCTCGAGGGTGAGCTGCGAGAGGGCTTCCTTGGCGCGCTTCATCTCATCGGCGGGGTGGTGCCCCATCAGGTCGAAGCGGAAGCCGTCGACGTGGTAGTACTTCGCCCAGTGGATCATCGAGTCGATCATGAGGCGTTCGCTCATCGCGTTCTCGGTGGCCACGTTCGAGCAGCACGTCGAGGTCTCCACGCCTCCCGAGGCGTTGAGGCGCTGGTAGTAGCCGGGCACGACGCGGTCGAGGACCGAGTGGGCGTCCTGGCCGGCGGCGGGCGTGTGGTTGTAGACCTGGTCGAGCACGACCTGCATGCCGATGTAGTGCAGGCCGCCCACCATGGAGCGGAATTCGCGCACGCGGGCGCCACCGTTTTGGTGGGAGGCGGTGGCATAGGAGCCTTCGGGGGCCATCCAGTGCAGCGGGTCGTAGCCCCAGTTGTAGGCGTCCTCGTCGGCGACGGCGGCCACGGCCGCCTGCTGTTCCTCGGAGGCAGGTCCGGCACCCTCGGGGATCGCGGGCGTCTTCTGGTCGGTGCGCTTCTCGGGGATGGTCGCGATGTCGAAGGTGGGCAGCAGGTGCACCGTGTTCATGCCGGCGCGCGACAGCTCGGCCAGGTGACGCATGCCGTTGGACTGGTACTGCGTGAAGGCCATGTAGGTGCCGCGCATGTACTCGGGCACGGACTTGTCCGCGGCGGAGAAGTCGCGCACGTGCAGCTCGTAGATGGAGCGCTCGGCGTCATCGTCAATGACGGGCGCCTTGGTGTTCTTCCACACGGAGGGCGCGATTGAGGGGTTGTCCATGTTGACGGCCACGGAGCGCGTGGAGTTGACGGTCAGGCCCACCGAGTAGGGGTCGGTGACCTGGTTCGTTTCGACGGCTCCGGTGGCGGGCACGTAGACGCGCACCTCCCACAGGTACTGGGCGCCCTCGTTGATGGTGCCCGCCGCGTTGTCCACGCTCCAGCGCCCGTCCTCGCCGCGCGTGGCGGGGGTGCGCACGGGGTCGCCTGAGATCTCATTGTCGGCACCGCGCGGGGTTCGAGTGTTCCACGAGAGCAGGGTGACGTCCTTGGCGGTGGGGGCCCACAGGGCGAAGGTCGGCTTGCCGGCGTCGTTCCATCCCACGCCGTACGAGGCCTGGGCTGCCTTGGCGGCGTAGATGGCGTCCAGGGCCGGGGCGATCTGGACGCCGGTGAAGGCGTTGATCGTCTCACCCGACTTCTGCGCGACCGCGACCTGGCCGGTGAGGGCCTCACGCGCCCCGGCCTGGTCGAGGGGAGCCGTCAGCGCGATGTAGCCGTTGAGGTTCGGGTGGGCCAGCGTGACCTCGGAGGGGAGGTCACCGGCGACGCTCAGGGGCGTGATGGTGCCGCCACTTACCGTTCCATCGGTCAGGCCGGCGCCGCCCTCCGGGGCGGTCACGAGCTCGTAGGACAGGGCGGCGGATCCGTCCATGACCTGTGCGCGGGTGACACCCTGGGGCAGAAGCGAGGTCGGCCACGCCAGCGTCGTCGCGTTCACCCAGTAGGCGCGCTGCTCGCCCGAGCCCGCCACGGGTGCGTCGGCGGTCGCGATGTCGAGCTTGTGGGTCGCAGAATCGTAGGTGAAGGTCACGAGCTTGTTCGCTTTCGTTGCAAACTGGTAGTTGGCGCCACCGGCGGCGCCGTCCTGCCCGTAATTCTCATCCCAGGATCCGCCGATGGCAACCTTGAGCTCGTAGGAACCCTCCGGGAGGGCCGCCGTCTGATAGGTGTAGGTGCCGTTGCCCGTGGGCTCCATGAGCGGGGCCAGGCAGTCGGGCTTCCAGTTGTCCGAGCAGCCCAGGGCCTGTTGCTCCGACCCGGGCAGGGTCACCATCTGGTCGGTGGCCGTATTCCACACGCGGTGCGTCGCCTGGTTGTAGTAGAAGGTGACGGCGGTTTCTTGCGTCAGGGAGTAGGCGATGTTCGCTCCCCCAGGCACTCCCCCCTGGCCGTAGGAGGCGTCCCACGAGCCGCCTTCGGCGACCTTGTACTCGTAATCGCCGGCGGGGAGGGTAAAGGTGGCGGTGTAGACGCCGGTGGCGTCGCGAGTCAGCGCGGCTTTCTCGCACTCGGGTGCCCAGTCGGCGTCGCAGCCCATGACCTTATTATGGTTACCGGGGATTGTCACCAGTACGTTGTCGCCGGCTCCAGCGCCCGCGGCGTCAGCTCCCTGCGCTCCCGCATCGTGGTTTGTCGCCTCCTCGCCCGGTTCCGCCCAGGCGGCTGGGAGCGCACCCCCCATCAGTGCTAGCGCAGTGCCCACGCCCAGGGCGCGACGCAGCAGCGTCCTGTTGTGTCGGTATGTCACGGAAGACTCCCTCGTCAAAACGGTCCCCTCTTATCGGGGCTGTTTCATAGGTTAGACACTGTGTAACGGTCAGGAAAGTTTTCTGCAAAGGACAAGCGAAAGCGCGGAACTGGGGCAAACAAAAACCTCGCCACCGAATCGGTGACGAGGTCCGTGGTACCCCCAACCGGATTTGAACCGGTGTTAACGCCGTGAGAGGGCGTCGTCCTAGGCCGCTAGACGATGGGGGCCCACCTGAAACTCGCGTCTCAGATTGCTGGGGTACCAGGACTCGAACCTAGAATGGCTGAACCAGAATCAGCTGTGTTGCCAATTACACCATACCCCATTGGGTATCACCCGCTTCGTTCTCACGTCGCTGGCGACAGGAGATAACTTTAGCGGAGAGAACCGCGCCTGCCAAATCGAAAGACCGTGGCACCCATCACGCATGAAGAGTGGGCTCCCGACGCACCCGAACGACCACTAGAGGCACGCGCTCCCACGACGAAGCCCCGACCTCGGCCCGAATGAGGGCGATGAGGCCGGGGCCGAGCGCGGCGATCAGGCCAGGGAAGCGCGCAGGGCGCGCAGGCGGGCCAGCGACGACTCGCGGCCCAGGATCTCCATGGACTCGAACAGCGGAGGCGAGACCTGGCGGCCTGTCACGGCGACGCGCAGCGGGCCGAAGGCCAGACGGGGCTTCACGCCCATCTCGTCGACGATGCGCGCTCGCAGCGACTCCTCAAGGGAGGCGGTCGTGAACTCGGTCAGGCCCTCGACGGTCTCAATGGCGGCGTCCAGGACGTCGGCGGCGTTGTCTTTGAGCTTGGAGACGGCCTTCTCGTCCGTTTCCAGGGCGTCGTCGGAGACAAAGAGGAAGCCGAGCATGCCCGAGGCCTCGCCGAGAACCTGGATGCGTGTCTGGATGAGCGGGGCGGCCTCGGTGAGGATCTCACGCTCGCGATCGGTCAGCGCCTCGAAGGAGTCGGCCGACACCAGCTCATCGCGGTGCAGGAAGGGCACCAGGCGGCCGCGGAAGTCCTCGCCATCCAGCAGGCGAATGTGCTCGGCGTTAATGGCAACGGCCTTCTTCTGGTCGAAGCGCGCCGGGTTCGGGTTCACGTCCGAGATGTCGAAAGCGCGCGCCATCTCCTCCATGGAGAAGATGTCGCGGTCCGGCGCGATCGACCAGCCCAGGAGGGCCAGGTAGTTGTTGAGGCCCTCGGGGATCATGCCGGCGGCCTTATGCAGCAGCAGGTTCGACTCGGGGTCGCGCTTCGAGAGCTTCTTGTTACCCTCACCCATGACGTAGGGCAGGTGACCGAAGCGCGGCATGAACTTGGCGACGCCGATCGCCTCAAGCGCGCGGTACAGGACAATCTGGCGCGGCGTCGAGGAGAGCAGGTCCTCGCCGCGCAGGACGTGGGTGATCTCCATGAGCGCGTCGTCGATCGGGTTCACCAGCGTGTAGAGCGGGTGGCCGTTGGCGCGCACGATGACGTAATCCGGGACGGAGCCGGCCTTGAAGGTGATCTCGCCGCGGATCAGGTCCGTGAAGGTGATGTCCTCGTCGGGCATGCGCAGGCGCAGGACGGGCTGGCGGCCTTCGGCACGGAAGGCAGCGATCTGCTCCTCCGTCAGGTTGCGATCGAAGCCATCGTAGCCAAGCTTGGGATCCTCTCCCTTGGCGCGGTGACGCTCCTCGATCTCCTCGGGGGTCGAGTAGGACTCGTAGGCGTAGCCGGCCTCCAGCAGGCGCGCAGCCACGTCGCGGTAGATGTCCATGCGCTCGCTCTGGCGGTAGGGGCCGTGCGGGCCGCCCTTACCGACGCCCTCGTCCCAGTCGAGGCCCAGCCACTGCAGGGACTCGATGATCTGGTCGAAGGACTCTTGGGAGTCGCGGGCGGCATCCGTGTCTTCGATGCGGAAGACGAAGGTTCCTCCCGTGTGGCGGGCGTAGGCCCAATTGAACAGGCACGTGCGGACCATGCCGACGTGAGGGGTTCCTGTGGGCGAGGGGCAGAAGCGGACGCGAACGTCGGCACCGGTGGCAGTTGTTTCACTCATGATTCTCCCATCCTACTCCAGGGGTGGCTGTTGCATTTGCTTGATGGGTGGGCGCGCTGCGACGCGCGCCGGGCACGCGAATACGCTGGACGCATGACAGGGATCGGCCTGGCCGCATCCGCCGCTACTCGATGGAGGACACCGTGTCCGTTCGACTCTTTTCCGACTCCCACCTCTACCGCACGGGCTCCCTGAAATGGACGGGCATCACGACCGCGAGCGGCGAGCCGACGATCGGAGCGTGGGTGGCGGAAATGGACTTCGCCACGGCCCCAGAGGTGGCCGACGCGATGAAGGGCGCGATCGATGATGGCCTGCTCGGCTACCAGCCGACCTGGCTGGAGCCGCGCATCGCGGGCGCGACCGCGGAGTTCCAGAAGCGTCGCTTCGGCTGGGACGTGGACGCCTCGCAGGTTCGCCTGGTTGCGTCGGTGCTGCCCGCGCTTGAGGCGACGATCGATCACCTGGTGCGCCCGGGTGCCCCGATCATCGTCCCGACGCCCGCCTATATGCCTTTCCTGACGATTCCGGGCAAGTTCGATCATCCCGTCATCGAGGTTCCTTCCCTGCGCGGCACGCGCGCGCTCGGGCGCGGGTGGGCGCTCGACCTGGAGGGGATTCGCGCGGGGCTCGAGGCCGGGGCGGGCCTGGTCATCCTGTGCAACCCGTGGAACCCGGTCGGCCGCGTCCTGCGTGAGGACGAGCTGCGCGCCCTGCACGACGTGGTCTCCGACTACGACGCCCTCGTGTTCTCCGACGAAATCCACTCCTCCCTGGTGTTGGATGAGCAGGTCCCGTTCGTCTCCTACGCGAGCCTCGGCCCCTCGTTTGCCTCCCACACGGTGACGGCGACCGCGGCGTCGAAGGGGTGGAACATCGCAGGGCTTCCCTCCGCGCAGGTGATCCTGCCCGACGAGGCTCTGCGCGAGCGTTGGGACGTGTTTGCCGCCGACGTGCGCCACGACGCCAACGTCATCGGCACGCTCGGCGCGATCGCCGCCTACGAGCGCGGCGATGCCTGGCAGCGCGAGGTCAAGGACCTGATCCGCTCGAACGTCGACCTGGTGGAGCGTGCCCTGAATGACACTCCCATCGACTTCGTGCGCCCCGAGGGCACGTACCTGACCTGGTGGGGCTTCGAGGGCGTAGACCTGGGCCCCCTCTCCCCCGCCGCGACGCTGCGCGAGCGCGCCCGCATCGCCGCCAACGAGGGCCGCACCCTGGGCGCCGACTACGCCTCGTGGGCACGCATCAACCTGGCGTGCGCCCCCGACGTGGCCTCGCGAATCGTGGAGGGGGTCCTCGGCCTGCTCTGATATTCTCTTCCGCGAGACGAGGCTGTGGTCGGCACCGGTGGACATCCACCTGCCGGCCACGGCCTCGTATGTGTCTGCCCGCTTAGGCTCCCAGGGCCGCCTCGATGCCAGCGACAACGGTCTGGCGGGCCGCAGAAGCCGCCTCGACGACGGCGGTCGGATCCGTCGGGGCGTCGGCAAAGGACAAGTCGGAGACGACCGACATGCCGGCGACGCGCACGCCGAGGGCGTGCAGGGTGATCGCCTCCATGACGGTCGACATGCCCACGCAGTCCACACCCATGCCCGCGAGGATGCGGGTCTCCGCCATCGTCTGGTATTCGGGGCCGCGCAGGATCGCGTAAGTACCCTCGCGCTGGCACACGCCGCGCAGCGCCTGCGTCATCTGGGCATCCCACACTGCCGACACGTCCAGGAACAGCGGCCCATCGAAGGGCGAGGCGCCACTGAAGTTCACGTGGTCGGTGATCGCCATCACGTCGCCCAAGTTCCAGGGCTTCAGACAGCCGTTCGCGTTCGTGAGGACCGCGCGGCTGATCCCCGCCGCAACGGCGGCGCGAGCCAGGGCCGTGACAGGTCGGGCACCCAGCCCCTCGTACAGGTGGGTGCGGCCCGTGGCCACGAAGACCACTCCCCCACTCGTCTCATAGGCGCGCAGCTCGCCACCATGCCCATCCGCAACCGGCGTGACAACACCGGGGATGTCGCCCAGTGGCACGGTGGCCGCGGGGGCTCCCCAGGCCTCGTCGAGAGCCTCGGCCAAGCCGGAGCCGAGCACGACAAGCGCGTCCGGGCGCGCCGCAAGAGAGGTGAGGACCCGGGCGCCGGCCACGGCCTCCTCGTCAAGGAGAGCTTTCACGAAGCGCGGGTCGACGCTCACTGCTCGCCCTCGTCCGCGCCCTCAGCATAGGTGCGCGAGGGCAGCTTCTCCTGCGCGCGCACGCGCCCCACGCTGGTCACCCAGTAGCCGACGAAGCCGACGACCATCGCCAGAAGGATGCCGATGTTGGCGCCCGCCCAGTCACCCTCGCGACCCCCCAGGGGGCCGAGGAGGTAACCCTGCCAGGACAACCAGGAGGCACTCGCGTTAACAACGAGGCCCCAGCCCACCAGCGAGCCGACGATCAGGGAGGCGACCGCACCCCAGTTCACCGAGCCGTAGCGGCCCGAGGGGGTAAAGAGGGAGGGCTCGTCGTAGTCCTTGCGACGCAGCGCAATGTCCGCGAGCATGACGCCACCCCACGCGGCGATGACAACACCCAGGGTCGTGAGGAACGCCGTGAAGGGGGTCAGGAAGGAGTCCGCGAAGAACACGACGACGATCGTTCCGACCGTCATGATCGTGCCGTCAATCGCGGTGGCGACCGGGCGCGAGACGGGCACGCCCGTAGCCAGAAGCGACAGGCCCGACGAGTAGATATCCATGACGATGCCGCCGATCAGGCCCAGGATCGCGACCAGCGCGAAGGGCACAAGGAACCAGGTGGGCAACAGCGTCGTGAGCGCGCCAATCGGATCATTACCGATCGCCTCAGAGAGGGACTCGTCGGCAGAGCCCACCAGGAGGATGCCGAAGAAGACCAGGATGACCGTGGGCAGCGCCGCGCCCACCGTCGTCCAGCCGACCACGCCCCGCGTCGAGGCGGCGCGCGGCAGGTAGCGCGAGTAGTCGGCGGCCGCGTTAATCCAGCCGAAACCGAAGCCCACGAGGAGCATGCAACCCGCACCCAGGACCGCGGTCAGGGGCGCCGAGGGACGCGAGGAAAGGAGCGCGAAGTCGATCGTCGGGGCGACCAGGACCAGGTAGATGATCGTCAGGGCCGCGGTGGCCCAGGTGATCCACGTCTGCACCTTCATGATCGCCTCGAAACCGAGGATGCCCGAGCCCGCCGCCAGGACGACGACGAGGATCAGCGCGATGATCTGTGCGACGACGTGGTTCGTGAAGCCGAGCGCCCCCATGACCGTGGCCGTGGCCTGGACGGCCATGATCGCCAGGAAGGTCTCCCAGCCCACCGTCAGGATCCACGAGATCGCCGCCGACACGCGGTTGCCGTTGAAGCCGAAGGCCGCGCGCGACAGGACCAGCGTCGGCGCGGAGCCGCGCTTGCCCGCGATGGCGATAAGGCCACACACGACGAACGAGAGCGCAACGCCCACGACGGACACGACGACCGCCTGGGCGAGGGAGAGCCCGAATCCGAGGACCCACGAGCCCCACGAGATACCCAGGACCGAGATATTCGCCGCGAACCACGGCATGAACAGGTCAGAGGGTTTTCCTTTGCGATCGGATTCAGGGATGACGTCCAGGCCGGCCATTTCGACGGCCAACGCGCCGGAGTTTTGCGGCTCGTTCACGGTGTGCTCCTATGCGACGGAGATATTGTCAAAGCGACGCAATCCTATCACACAGGTCACACCTTCAGGCGCGGACGACGGGATTCGTCAGGGTGCCGATGCCCTCAATCTCGATCTCCACGCGATCCCCCACATCGACGAGGCCGGCGCCCGCGGGCGCGCCCGTGGCGATCACGTCGCCGGGCAGCAGCGTCATCTGGCGAGACACGTAGGAGACCAGCTCGAAGGGGTTCCAGATCATGTTCGCGGTCGAGCTGTCCTGAGCCTTCTCCCCGTTCAGGTAGGAGCGGATCGCCAGGTTCGTGACATCAAGCGTCGGATCGACCGTGATCCACGGTCCCAGCGGGCACGCCGAGTCAAAAGACTTGCCGCGAGACCAGGGGCCGCCCGTCATCGCGTCGCGCGCGGTCGCGTCGTTGGCGATCGTGAAGCCGAGGATCACCTGCGGCGCGTCCTCCACGCTCACGTCCTTGGCCAGGGACTTGATGACGATCGCGAGCTCGCCCTCGAAGGCAACCTTGTTCGACCATACGGGGATCGCGATCGGATCGTCGGGCCCCACGACCGAGGTATTGGCCTTCAGGAAGATCGGCGGCTCAGGGCGCTCATCCGCCGGGATCGGGATGTCCGAGTAGTTGTCACCGATGCCCACGACCTTCGAGCGCGGGATCACCGGGGAGAGCAGACGGACCTCGTCCAGCTCGTAGATCTGGCCGGAGGGCTCCACGGGCGAAAACAGCGGATCACCCTTGAGCCCCACGATCCTCGTCGAGCCCTCCTCCAGGGCGCCGTACACCGGATTCGTACCATCGGAAAAACGTGCGATTCTCATGGCAGTAGCCTAACCCGCGAGCGCCCTGGCGCGGGACGAAGCGCCGAGGTCAGTGCTTGCCCGCCTTGGGGCGCTTCCAGACGTTGCCCGGGACGTCGCGCGGCAGGAGGGGGTTATTGCGGCCAACGAAGACGGGATCCTCCACACCGGCGCTGCGCTGGAGCTGATAGTCCAACAGGGCGCCGATGACCCAGCGCGACAGGAACACGAGGGCCACCAGGTTCGTGATCGTCATGACGGCCATCGCGATGTCGACGGCGTTCCACACGACGTCGAGGCTCAGCAGTGCGCCGATCGTCGCCGAGGCCACGCACACGACGCGCACGGTCCAGGTCGCCCAACGCGCGTCGCCGAACACGAAGGACATGTTGGTGTCGGAGTAGACGTAGGCCGCGATGACCGAGGAGTAGGCCAGGACGAAGATCAGGATGGCCATGGGGACGATCGTCCACGCGCCCAGCTCATTGGCGACGGCGAGGGTCGTCAGGTTCGAGGGATCCACGCCCTCGCCGCCCCACACGTCGGGACCCGCGAGCAGGATGACGAAGGCGGTCGCGGTGCACACGACGATGGTGTCGATGAAGACGCCGAGGGACTGGATGAGGCCCTGGCGCACGGGGTGAGACACGGTCGCGGTCGCCGCCGCGTTGGGAGCGGTGCCCTGGCCGGCCTCGTTGGAGAAGAGGCCGCGCTTGGTGCCGTTGATCATCGCGGCGATGATGCCGCCGCCCAGGCCACCCACGGTGGAGTCGACGGTGAAGGCGGAGGAGAAGATCTGGCCCAGCACGGTGCCGAACTGCGAGATGTTCATGAGGCAGATAATCGCGACCATGATGACGTAGACGGTCGCCATGATCGGGGCCATCCATTCGGTGACGCGGGCGACCGTGCGGATGCCGCCGAAGATGACCATCGCGGAGAAGACGAAAATGAGGCCGGCGACGGTCAGCTGCGCCGCGGAGAAGCCGCCCGCGCCGGGCAGGGGCTGCCGGGCGGACTCACCGAAGGCGGTGGTCAGCGTACCGGCGATGGCATTGGACTGCACGGAGGTGATGACGACGCCGCAGGTGATGACGGTGATGACGGCGAAGACATTGGCCATGACGCGGCTCTTCATGCCGCGCTTAATGTAGTAGGCGGGGCCGCCGCGGAAGGAGCCGTCGGAGTGACGCACCTTGAAGATTTGGGCGAGGGTCGCCTCGAAGAACGCGGTCGCCATGCCGACCAGGGCCACAACCCACATCCAGAAGATCGCGCCGGGACCGCCCATGAGGAGGGCCGCGGCCACGCCGAAGACGTTGCCGATGCCGACGCGGGCGGCCAGCGAGATCGCGAAGGCCTGGAAGGAGGAAATGCCGCCGTCGGCTCCCTTACGCGAGCCCAGGACCGTGCGGATCATCTCCGGGAAGAGGCGCACCTGGACGACCACGGAACGTCCCGTGAGGAAGAGGCCCACGCCGATCAGGATAACGATCGTCAGGTGCATCGTGATCCAGTCGGCGATATCCTTTTCGATCGCAGCTATCTGTTCCACAGGAACCTCCCGGGGTGTCAATGGGCGAGGCCGTGGATAGGTCGCGGGGCCTCGCGCGCTGTCGCGGGCCACACCCGCTCGTTGTATGGGACCAGTTCATCTTGCCACAGGGCCGTCCTTCCGGCAGGCGACGTCTCGCCACACGCACAGCCGCACGTCTCCGCCTGACCGGCCCCAGCCTCGTCCATGAGCTGCGGAAAGCGCCCGGCGGCGCGGGGACGCAGACGTGGGCGCACTCTGGGACAATGAGGGCATGAGCGCGACTTTGAACCAGATCCTGGACGACCTAGAGGACGCGGGGCAGCTGCGGGATGACGACGCCCTGTACGAGGCCTTCACCTCCTGGGCGCAGGGCACCGGGCGTCCGCTCTACCCCCACCAGGAGGAGGCCCTGGTGGAGATCCTGGCGGGCAACCACGTGATCGCGGCGACCCCCACGGGGTCGGGCAAGTCGATGATCGCGCTGGCCGCACACTTCACGTCGATGGCACACGGGGGCCGCTCCTACTACACGGCGCCGCTCAAGGCCCTGGTCTCGGAGAAGTTCTTTGATCTGGTGTCCCTGTTCGGCGCGGATAACGTCGGCATGGTGACCGGCGACGTGTCTCTCAACGCCGACGCGCCCATCATCTGCTGCACGGCTGAGATCCTCGCGAATCAGTCGCTGCGTGAGGGGCCGACGCTGGACGCGGACATGATCGTCATGGACGAGTTCCACTTCTATGGGGACCGTCAGCGCGGCTGGGCGTGGCAGGTGCCGCTCCTGGAGCTGAGGACCCCGCAGGTGGTGGCAATGAGCGCGACGCTGGGCGACACGACGCGTTTCGAGCGCGCGTGGAAGGAGCGCACCGGGCGCGACGTCTCCCTCATCGACGATGCGGAGCGTCCCGTGCCCCTCGAGTTCGAGTACGTCGTGGATCGCCTGCCCGATACGGTCGAGCGGCTGCTGGGCGAGGGCCGTTGGCCCGTCTACATCGTGCATTTCTCCCAGCGCGACGCGGTGGCGACCGCGCAGTCGTTTGACCGTTCGTCGTTGATTTCGGCCGAGCAGAAGAAGGCGATCGCCGCGCAGCTGGCGGGCGTGTCGTTTACGAAGGGTTTTGGGCAGACCCTGAAGTCTCTGCTCGCGCAGGGCATCGGCGTGCATCATGCGGGCATGCTGCCGCGCTACCGGCGCCTCGTCGAGCGCCTCACGCAGGCGGGCCTGCTGCCGATCGTGTGCGGCACGGACACCCTGGGGGTGGGCATCAACGTGCCGATCCGCACGGTGCTGATGACGTCGCTCGTGAAGTACGACGGGCGGCGCATGCGCCACGTGAGCGCGCGCGAGTTCCACCAGATCGCGGGGCGCGCGGGCCGCGCCGGCTTCGACACGGTCGGTTTCGTGCGCGTCCTGGCCCCCGAGCACGAGGTGGACGCCGCCCGTGAGCGCGCACGCCTGAGCGCCGCGCAGGAGGCGGCCCGTGACGCGCGCGAGGCCAAGCGCGCCGCGAAGAAGTCGGCGAAGAAGCGCAAGGGGCCGGGCGAGGGCGAGATCTCGTGGACGCGCTCAACGTTCGAGCGCCTCGTCGACGCAGCCCCCGAGCAGCTCACGAGCCGTTTCGAGATGACGCACGCGATGGTCCTCAACGTGCTGGCTGGCGCTCCTGCGGCCGGGCGCGACCCGGGCGAGCACCTCGTGTGGCTGGCGCGCAACAACGACGATCCGGTCACCGACCGAAACCCGCATCTGCGCCGCCTGGGTGAGATCTACACGTCGATGAAGCAGGCGGGCGTCGTCGAGCACCTGTCTTCAGCCGAGGCCTCGGCGTCGGGTGAGCCTCGCCTGCGTGCGGCCACCGACCTGCCGGACGACTTCGCACTCAACCAGCCGCTCTCCCCCTTCGCGCTGGCGGCGCTCGAGCTGCTGGACCCGGAGTCCCCGACGTTCGCCCTGGACGTCGTCTCGGTCATCGAGTCGGTCCTGGAGGATCCGCGCCCGCTCCTGTTCGCGCAAGAGAAGGCGGCACGCGCCGAGGCCGTGGCCGCGATGAAGGCGCAGGGCATGGAGTACGACGAGCGCATGGCCGCCCTGGAAGAGGTCACGTGGCCGCGCCCGCTGGCCGATCTGCTGGGCGACGCGTTCACGGTGTACCTGCACGCGAACCCGTGGATCGAGGATCAGGAGATTTCCCCGAAGTCAGTCGTGCGCGAGATGATCGAGAACGCGCT
Organism: Actinomyces sp. ICM58; assembly: GCF_000283035.1. Taxonomy (NCBI): domain Bacteria; kingdom Bacillati; phylum Actinomycetota; class Actinomycetes; order Actinomycetales; family Actinomycetaceae; genus Actinomyces; species Actinomyces sp. ICM58. The sequence goes on along the minus strand of NZ_ALIY01000034.1, from coordinate 7,196 downwards.
GACGTTCACGGGGATCGTGGGCCGCTACGACGTGGGCCGTTCCGAGGGCATTGTGCTGCGCTACCTGACGGACGCGTACCGAGCGCTGCGCCAGATTGTGCCGGACGAGCTCATGACGGACGAGCTGCGTTCAATCATTGCGTGGCTGTCGGCGCTGATCCGCGCGGTCGACTCCTCGCTGCTGGACGAGTGGGAGGCCATGTCCACGGGCCAGGCCCTCCCCGCGTCCGATGGCGACGGCACGGAGGGCGCGGAGCTGGCGTTTGGTGCACGGGAGGACGGGACGGTCCCCTTCAGCGCGAATCGTCACGCGTTCCGCACGGCGATTCGCGGCGCGCTGTTCGAGCGCGTGGAGGCGATGAGCCGCGACAACGTCGAGGCCTTGGCGCGCCTGGACGAGGCCTCGCGCACCCCGGTGGTCTCCCCGTGGGGCGAGGACGAGTGGGACGCGGTGCTCGAGCGCTACTGGGCGGAGCACGAGTGGATCGGCATCGACCAGCGTGCGCGCGCCCTGTCGCTGTGCTCGCTGAACGAGGCCCCGACCCGCGAGGACGTGTTGGAGCTGGCCCCCGCTGCAGTGTCGTCGGATGTCGAGCGCGCCCAGGCTGCGCGCATCGAGGCGATCGCTGACGCGGTGGATGAGGCTGCGGCCGGCACCTTCTGGCTGGCCACGCAGACCCTGTTCGATCCGGAGGAGGACATGGACTGGCGCATCGTCGCCCTCGTGGACGTGCCGGCCTCGGACGAGGCGAACCGCGTTGCCCTGGCGACGATCACCGTCGGGCCGAGGTAGATCCTTTATCATTCGAGGAACCAGGCGCGTCATGCAGTGAATACATAGCCTCCGCGCGTCCTTTCCCGAGAAATCCGAGGATCTCATCCGCCAAGTCTCTCTCGCCTTCCCACAGACGCAGCGACAGCACGAGGTTCATCAACAAACCGTGGGAGAGGAAGAGCCTAGCCTGTTCCGCATCCATCCCGACGTCTTCTCGCAGGACGCGGTACACGCGTGCAAAGCTATCGCGGGAGAGCTGCCCGAAGCGCGGATCGGATCCCATCATGAATAGGCGCACGATCATCATGAACATGTCGTGGTCTTTCACGATCTCCGCGTACATGTCCCCCAGCAATTTCCGACGTTCAGCATCGGTAGAATCCGCCGCTATGGGCGCCTCAGCAAAACGTCGACACAGCTGCTCAACAACATACGTAGCAGCCTCCTCGAAAAGTGTTTCCTTCGACCGGAATAAACGCACGACATACGCCTGACTGACGCCTGCCTCTCGCGCGATCGAGTCCGTCGTGGCCGCAGCGTAGCCAACCCGCGCAAACACACGGACGGCAGCCTCCAGCATGAGTAGCTTGCGTTCATTGGCTGGCATACGGGTCGCGGCCATCTCCACTCCTCCTCAGTACTCTTGCGCGTCTAGTCTAGCCGCGAGCATAAGCTCGAACCTTTTCGAGGAATGCGGCTCGGTAGGCGGGCGTGTCCTGCTTGTGTTCAACGCGTCCGAGCATCAGTGTCTTTGTCAGTCGGATCCCAACGAAGCTCAGAACCATTCGCTTCCATCGCGTGATAGGTCCACCAAAGATTCGGTAGACAAACGAGGGGACGCGCGACGTGACAATCAGTGCCGCAGTCTTACCCGCCAGCAGCCCTTGCGCCTTTCCGTTGACGTAGCGATAGGCAAACCTCGGGGTAAGAGTGCGATCAAGGAAACCTTTCAGAATCGCCGGTTCAGCAGACCACCAAATCGGGAAGCTGAACACGAGGTGATCGGCCCAGGCTATGTCCTCCTGATACCGCTTGGGACCACTTTCGTCCTCCATGCGCTGGCGGTATCCGTAGCGCAGAACGGGATCAAAATCCTCCGTCGCGAGGTCAATCATGCGCACGTCATGCCCAGCGCTGCGCGCCTCATCAGCGTAAGCCGTTGCGAGTTCACGCGAGTAGCTTCCCGCGTCAGGACTGCCCTGAATGACAAGAATCTTCATAATTCCTCCGTTGTTGTAATCGATTGATTACAACAACAATATCGAGAGTGTCCGCTGCCTGCAAGATAAGAGACCTCAATGGATTGATAGTCACACCTAAAGAAAGTCGACAGAACTCCCCAACTCGACAACACTAGTCAGGGAACCACCCTTCCCCACACTGAACTGGGACAGTTGCATGACAACTAACCCACGGTTACCATGTCACCATCGAGAAAGGACATGGCATGGAAGCCGCAACAGTCGCCCAGTGGGCATTTTTCAACGAGGTCCCGATTCCCCAGGACGTCTCCAACATCCTGATTCCCGGCGAGCAGCCCTACGCGGCTTTCGCAACAACGCGAGACTCTGCAATCTTTACGTCGCAGCGCCTCATCGTGCGCGACGCGCAGGGAATCACCGGCCGCAAGGTCGAAATCTACTCACTGCCCTACAAGAACATCAACATGTGGTCGACCGAGAACGCCGGCACAATCGATATGACTGCCGAGGTCGAGCTCTGGACCCGCGCAGGCCATATCAAGATCAGCCTGGGCCGACACATCGACGTGCGTCGCATCGACACGCTCATTGCAAACTGCGTCCTGAACTCTCACTGAGAGTCGTCACCCTCAACATTGAACCCGCCTGCTTCGCGACAGCTCACAGCTGCGCCGAGCGGGCGGGTTTCTCAGCGCCGGGAGGGCGAAACAGCGGCCGTCAGACGCTGCTGCGCACCTCCCGCGACTGATCCGGATGCACCTTGGGCAGCGGCCGCTCTCCAATCTCCTCCTGGAGGCGCACGAGATATCCGTCGGGATCCTGGATGAGGAACTGCCGGACGCCGATCTCAACATCGCCCGCCCGATACCACTTCTCTTCGGGTTCGACGAAGATCGGCCATCCTGCCTCTGTGATGCGCTGCAACGTGCCGTCCAGATTGTCGACCTGAACCTCGAAGTTGATACCCCGACCAAGGGGGAACTCAAGGGGACCTGTCGCCCACGTCCTACCCTGGTCGATCTGGTCGAGCATCAGGTGCGCGTTACCCAGGACAAGGTAGCCGAATCCTTCCTCAGGCCGCTCATAGCGAAGGGAAAAACCAACGAGGTCGCACCAAAAACGGCGCGATGCCTCGTAATCGGTGACGGTAAGTTCAGGGACAAGCCCCGGCTCGTTGCTCATGGCCTCACTCTAGCGGCCTCGGACGAGACCGTGTCCGGGAAATGCACAGACCGTCAGCGCCGGGACGCCTTACGGATCAGCCAGTCCGCGCCCGCGAAGAGCGCCATGAAGAGCAGGGCGCCAATCAGGATCACCACGATGTTGATGGCGACCTGCGCGTAGCCGATGCGCCAGACGTTCACGAAGCCGTAGGGGTACTGGTGCGTGAAGGAGCCTCGCACGAGCGTGTACGCCACCCACGCGACCGGGATCAGCAGGGCGCGCCCCAGCGTCGCCCACGTAATGCCGCCACGCGGTCCCGCGAGCGCGGCCGTGCCCACGAACGCGGCGGGGACGACGATGTGCTGCAGAGGGTTAGTGACGAGTGCAAAGCCGGAGAGGACCTCGTAGGGGCCGATGAGCGTTGCGTAGACGATCGCTGTCACCGTGATCATCATGAGGGCACACAGGTGCGTCGCCCTCCCCCACGCCCCGACGCGGCCTCGGCGCGCGAGGAGGGTCGAGATGACCGCAACCATGATGTTGGACAGCTCGGTGAAGTAGGACAGGCAATTGATGAGGCGCTCGGGGGCGCCCGCCCAGCCGTGGGGGGCACCCGCGAAGAGGCCCTCCTCGACGTAGGTCGGCGCGGCGTAGCCATCGAAGGCCGTAATGATGAGGGTGGCGGCGACGCCCGCCCAGGCGAGGGCGGCGACCACCCAGTAGGCGGCGCGCCCGCGGCGGCTTAGTTCAGTCATAGTCATTACTCCCGATGATGTCACAGCGGGAAAACTCAGTCACGGTAAGGGCGCAAGTATCCCACGACCCGGCCATACCGCTCCTCCCCCCTCATTCCGCATGCAATTCATTATTCGGATCGGCCTTGAGAGCTCAGAAACCGCATGATTTCAACACCTCTTCTTCAAAGACTGAAGGAACGGCCGGGGAATTGCATGCGAAATTTGGGGGGCGCGGGAGTATCGGTGGCTGGGATGAAGAGAGAAACAGGATGAGGCCAGATCAGACCTGGGCGAGGTCCGTGACCTCCGCGTTCGTCAGTTCGACGAGGTCGAGGGGGCTCAGCTCGACGCTGAGGCCTCGGCGCCCACCCGAGACGATCATGGTCTCGTGGTCCAGGCACGCCGAGTCGATGAACAACCGGTGCGAGGTCGTCTGCCCGAGCGGGCTGATGCCGCCCACGACGTAGCCGGTGCGGCGCTGGGCGACGGCCGGGTCGGCCATGGAGGCGCTCTTGGCCCCGGCGGCCTTGGCGATGAGCTTCATCGACAGGTGAGCCAGGGCGGGTACGCAGCCGACGACGAACTCGCCGGTGGGCTCCAGGCGCACCATGAGCGTCTTAAACGCTTGGGTCGGGTCGATGCCTAACTTTTCGACGGTTTCCTCGCCGAACGCCCGGGCGGCCGGGTCGTGCTCGTACTCGTGAATGGTATAAGCAACGCCGGCCGCTGTGAGCGCCTCGATGGCGCGGGTGGGACCACCGCCGTGATCCTTGCTGTGTTTACGAGCCATGACCCCAGTGTAGGACGCGTCAGAGGATCGAGGCCGCGGGGTCGTTGACGACGACCTTGCCGAAGGGGAAGCAGGTGATCGGGATCATCTTCAGGTTGGCGATGGCCAAGGGAATTCCGACGATCGTGATGGCCTGCGCGGCGGCGGTGGTGATGTGACCGATGGCGAGCCACAGGCCCGCGACGAGGAACCACACGACGTTCATGAGAGCCGAGCCCGCGCCTACGCCCGGCTGGTCGACGACGCGCTTGCCGAAGGGCCACAGCACGTATCCGGCGATGCGGAAGCAGGCCACACCCGCGGGGATCGTGACGATGAAGATGCAGGAGACGATTCCGGCGAGGAGGTATCCCAGGAAGAGCGGGAGCCCTCCGAAGAAGAACCAGATGATGTTGAGCAGGGTACGCATGGCGTGTCCTTTCGTTGATCTGTGAACATTCTAGTCTGCCACGTCGCGCCGCTCAGATGGCCCTGAGTCACCCCTGATTAACCCCTGAAAGCGCCTGCCCGTCTACCATGAGGGTATGAGCATTCCCGACGCCATTGCCGCTGCCCGCGACCGCATCGACCGCGCCACCTCCTCGTGCGGCCGCACGGATCCGGTGCACCTGGAGCTGGCGGTCAAGACCCGCACGCCCGAGGAGTGCCGCACCGCCGCCGCTGCCCTGCGTGAGGCTGGCCTGCCGATCCTGCTGGGCCACAACCGCGTGCAGGAGGCGCGCGCAACGGTGGACGCGATCCGCGAGGTGCCCGGCGCACGCATCCACCTGATCGGCCCCCTCCAGTCCAACAAGATCAACCAGGCGCTGGCCTGCGTGGACGCGATCGAGTCGCTGGACTCCCCCGCCCTGGCCGCGAAGATCGACGCGCGAGCGACCGGCACGATCCCGGTGTTCGTCGAAGTGAATGTCTCGGGCGAGGCCACGAAGCACGGCTGCGCCCCCGCCGACGTCGCCGTACTGATCGATGCGGTCGAGGCCTCGGCACACCTGCAGCTCGCCGGCTTCATGACGGTTGGCCTGAACTCCCCCGTCGAGGCCGACGTGCGCGCCGCCTACGCGCAGCTGCGCGCCATCAGGGACGAGGCCGCCGCGCGCCTGGGCGCCGAAGAGGCTGACCTGGCGCTGTCGATGGGCATGAGCCGCGACCTGGAGTGGGCTATCGCCGAGGGGGCGACGATCGTTCGCCTGGGCACGGCCATCTTCGGGGCCCGCCGCGTCTGAGAAGACCGCTGTTTCGCGCCGACGCGCCGCCCGGTAGGATTGTCTCCATGATGACCGTTCTCGCTGGAATGTCCGCGTCGATCATCGCGCTCGCCCCGATCACCAACCCGATCGGTGGTCTCGCGGCGTTCGCAGGACTCACCGCCGGCAATGCTCCGGCTGCGGTGCGCTCGCAGGCGTGGAAGACCGGCATCTATGTGTTCGCCATCCTCACCGTGTTCGCGGTCAGCGGCTCGCTCATCATGCGTTTTTTCGGCTTCGACCTACCCTCTCTGCAGATCGCGGGCGGCCTCGTCGTCGCACACTCGGGCTTCTCGATGCTGGAAAACAAGCGCCGCGCCACCCACGAGGAGGCTCAGCACGCGACGACCAAGCCGGACGTGTCCTTCTCCCCCATGGCACTCCCTCTCATCGCGGGGCCCGGATCTATCGGCGTGGTTATCGCGCTGGCCGCCCGCAATACGGCCGCCGGTTTTCATGTCGGCATCGTCCTCGGAATCGCAGTGACGGCCGCCGTCATCGCGCTGCTGCTGCGCTACGGCACTCCCTGGATCGACAAGCTGGGCGCCACCGGCGTCGGCGCGATCGTGCGCATCATGGGCTTCCTGATCCTCGTCATCGGCGTCGAGCTCATCATCCACGGGGTGCGCGCACTCCAGCTCTTCTAAGACCGCCCGCTGTTAAACGCGAAAGCCCGCCCCGGCCTCGTTGCGCGCCACGCCCTCAATCTCGCATGCAATTCCCCCACACGCCATTCCACAATCAGACTTGTTTCGTTGAGATTCCAACGACGAATTATTGAAAACTCAAAAGGGAAGAAAGGGAATTGCATGCGACTTTTCTGAGGAACCACATAAGTCAGCACGCTCCACGAAGCGCGCACCACACTCTTCCAACGAACGCGAAAGCCCGCCCCGGCTGGAGGGGTCTGGGTTTTTCGGACCGTTTGTTTTGAGAGGGTTGTTCTGAGTAGTCCCGGCTGCTTGTGGCCGGGCAGAATGGATGACCATGAGGAAGTTCTCGAAGCACACGCCTGAGCAGATTGTCGTAAAGCTGGAGAAAGCCGAGGCGCTGCGAGGTGAGGGCATGAGTACGGCCCAGGCCTGCCGCGTGCTGGGTATCAGCGAGGCGACGTTGTGCCGGTGGCGCCAGCGTTATGGGTCGATGAGTCGTAGTGAGGCCAAGGAACTGCGTGAGTTGCGCGAGCAAAACGCGCGCCTCAAACAGTTGCTAGGCCAAGCCGAGCTGGAGAAGGCAGCGCTGCGAGAGCTCGCGGAGGGAAACTTCTAAGCCCGGCGCGCAGGC
>NZ_ALIY01000033.1:0-5631 GCF_000283035.1 Actinomyces sp. ICM58 | reverse complement strand
TGCATACAAGAAGCGGGCGGGAGCAGTCCACCGACTGCTCCCGCCCATTCCGAAGGCTCGACCTGCGATTACTTCGCTGATGAGGAGTGGTAGTTCGGCGCTTCCGTCGTCATCTGAATGTCGTGCGGATGCGACTCGCGCAGGCCCGCGCTGGTGATGCGCACGAAGCGGCCGTTGGCCTTGACCTGGGAGATCGTGGATGCGCCCAGGTAGAACATGGTCTGGTGCAGGCCGCCGACGAGCTGGTAGATCACCGACGCGAGGGAACCGGTGTAGGGCACCTGGCCCTCGATGCCCTCGGGGACGATCTTGTCGTCGGAGGTGACGTCGGCCTGGAAGTAGCGGTCCTTGGAGTAGGACTTGCGCCCGCGCGAGCTCATCGCGCCGAGCGAGCCCATGCCGCGGTAGCGCTTGAACTGCTTGCCGTTGGTGAACACAACCTCGCCGGGGGACTCCTCGCAGCCGGCCAGCAGGGAGCCAAGCATGACGGTGTCGGCGCCGGCCACGAGGGCCTTGCCGATGTCGCCCGAGTACTGCAGGCCGCCGTCCGCGATGAGCGGGACTCCGGCGGGACGGCAGGCCTGGGCGGCCAGGTGGATGGCGGTGATCTGGGGAACGCCGACGCCGGCGACGACGCGGGTCGTGCAGATCGAGCCGGGGCCCACGCCGACCTTGACGGCGTCGACGCCCGCGTCGATGAGCGCCTGCGCGCCCTCGGTCGTGGCGACGTTGCCGCCAATAATGTCGATGCCCTCAAACGTCGGGTCGGCCTTGATACGGCGGATCATGTCGAGGGCCAGCTGGGCGCCGCCGTTCGCGGTGTCGACGACGAGGACGTCCACGCCGGCCTCGGCCAGGGCGGTGGCGCGCTCCCAGGTGTCGCCCCAGTAGCCGACGGCCGCGCCGACGACGAGGCGCCCGCGCGAGTCCTTCGTGGCGTTGGGGTACTGCTCGGTCTTGACGAAGTCCTTGACGGTGATGAGGCCGGTCAGGTGGTCGTTCTCGTCGACGATGGGCAGCTTTTCGACGCGGTGTTCGGCCAGCAGGTGCTTGGCGTGTTCGCGGGAGATGCCGACCTGGCCGACGACGAGGCGGTCACGCGGGGTCATGCAGTCGCGCACGCGCAGGGTGGCCCACTCGCCCTGGGGGACGAAGCGCAGGTCGCGGTTCGTGATGATGCCCAGGAGGGTGCCGTCCTCGTTCACGACGGGCAGGCCGGAGACGCGGTAGTGGCCGCAGAGGCGGTCGAGTTCGTCGATGGTCGCATCGGGGCCGACGGTGACGGGGTCTTCGACCATGCCGGATTCGCTGCGCTTGACCTGGCGGACTTGCGCGGCCTGTTCCTCGATGGAGAGGTTGCGATGAAGGATGCCGATGCCGCCTTGGCGGGCCATGGCGATGGCCATGCGCGCCTCGGTGACGGTGTCCATGGCGGCGGACAGGAGCGGCACGCGCAGGGAAATGTTCTTTGTCAGGCGGCTTGACGTGTCAACGGATGAAGGAACGACGTCCGTGAGCTCGGGCAGGAGCAGGACGTCGTCGTAGGTGAGGCCGGTGAGGCCGAAAGGATCGTGTGTTGCGAGTTCTCCCATGGGCCAATTGTAGGTGGTCGGCGCCGCTTTCGCGTCACCACCTGCGCGCATGGCGCGGGGGAGGGCGAGGCTGTGGTTCGCTCGCGGGGCGGGCGCGGGCGCGGGGAGAGGCACGTCACGGCACGAGGCTGGGGCCCGAACGCGGGTCAGGCGGCGCTTCGACCGTGGGGTGAGGGGGCGCCGGCCCGGGCGGTTGCTCCCGTGACGGTGAGGTAGATCGGGGCGGAGCCGCGGGCGAGCATGCGGGCGGCGGTGAGGGCGTCGGGGCGTCCTTCCCACACGCGCATGGAGACGGAGCCGTCGGGGGCGACCTCGTGGATCCAGCGGCCCATGCCGGCGCGCGCGTGGGAGTCGGCCCAGGCGATGGCTCGCGCGTAGTCGACGGCCATGTTCTGCGCGCGCGAGAGGTCCACGACCTCGGCGAGGACGCGGGCGGCGCTGGCGGCCTCGCACACGACCCAGTGCATGCGTTGGGGGGCTGCGATTTGCCCGGCGGGGTCGAGGGTGTAGACGATGCCGCCCACGCCCTCGTTTGTCCACCCGTCGGCGAGCGCGCGCTCGTAGAGCGCGGTCGCGGTGTCGATCATCCACGGGCCGGGCTTCTCCTCCATGTGAGTGAGGATGGCGTGGGTCTGCCCGATGAGGCGGGCGGCCTTGAATCCGAGGCCGGGGAGCGTGTCGCCGGGGCGGATGAGCTCGACGGGGGCCTGGTCGGCCGAGGCGGGCAGGGGTCGCCATTCCTCGTCGTAGAGGTCGGGGAGGGCGAAGCCGCAGCGCGCGGCGATTTCGCCGACGAGGCGCAGGATCGAGCGGGCGCGGTCGAACCAGGCGCGCTCCCCCGTCGCTTCCCAGGCGGCCAGGTAGGCTTGCGCGGTGTCGAGGTTGGTGGATAGGCGCCGCAGGGGCGAGCGCGCGCCGGTCGCGGCCTCGATCTCTTCGCGCACGGAGCCACTGCGTGGGTCCCACCAGCGCTGGTCCTGGTCGTAGTCAAGGTCCGCGAGGAGGGCGCGAGCCTCCTCGTGGCCCGCGAGGAGTGCGGCGGCTGCCGCTCCGATCATGGCGGACTGGGCGCGCTGGGAGGAAACGGCGCGTGGAACCGGCGTCGCGCTGGTCTCGGAGGTGGGGACGACCTCGGCGTACCAGGAGCCGTTTGCCGCCCGCAGCGGCCCGGTCAGGGCGGCGAGGCCGTGGGAGACGAGGTGGGCGGCTCCTTCGGTGCCGCGCATCTGTGCGAGGGCGAAGACGTGGGTCATGCGGGCGCTGATGCGGGCGTCCAGGGGCCGCCCGAGATCGACTTGTCCGTCGGCGCGCAGGAATGCGAAGCCGACCCGGGCCTTTGACCGGGACGCGAAGGCGACGAGCGCGTCGAAGTCGGCGTCGAAAGCGCGGCGTAGATCCTCATTGTTCCAGGGGGCGTTCATGACTGTTCTCCTGCCGGTACGTACCCTCACGGTATCACCTGACCAGGACTCTTGGCGCCTGTGCGCGCACCGACCGGAGGGCTCGTCAACGCGGGGCGGGCCGGCCTCGCCCGGGTTAGGACCGTCCGACGAGTTGCAGGTCGGCGTGAGGTGCCAGGAGGGCCAGGGCTTCTTCGACGCAGGCGCTGATCGTGCGTACCCGCTGCACGTGGGGGGCCAGGACGTCGGGGGCGTCGGCGCCCACGACGATGGTGGGGCCGCCGTAGCGGGCATTGAGTTCGTGGATGGTGTCGGCGCAGGCGGGGCCGTGGCCGAGGACGACGGTGAGGGCGGGCACTCCGGCTCGCACGTATTCGCGGAAGCGATCGGCGGCGCGCACGCCCCCGTAGTTTTCGCTGGACAGGAGGCGCACGTCGCATCCGTACCAGGCGAGGGCGACGCCGATGACCTGGGCGGGGGTTTCGTGGAGGGCGTCGGCGATGAGGGCGACGCGGTCGCCGCCGACGAGGGAGCGGGCGGGGCGCGAGAGGTGGACGGAGCGGCACACGCGCTGGAAGGCGTTGAGCAGCATGAGGGCGGGCGGGCATCCGACGGGGTCGCCGCCGGGGGTGGAGCGCAGGGATTTGAGGGTGGGTTCGACGAAGCGCGACCACGTGTGGACGAGGCCGTGGCTGGCGACGGCGGCTTCGAGTGCGGCCTCGAGGCGGGGGAGGTTGTCGGCGAGGGCGACGGAACGCAGCTGCGCGGCGTTGAGGGGGCCGCTGGCGGGGCGCGCGGAGACGTCGGCGAGGGCGCGCTTGGCGGCCTCGGCGGCGGGTAGTCCCGCGTGCACGTGGTTGACCATGGCACGCAGGCGTTCGACGTCCTCGGGTTGGTAGCGGCGTCGCGATCCGGCTTCGCGCCTTTCGGGGCCGAGGCCGTAGCGGCGTTCCCAGGTGCGCAGGGTGGAGGCGGAGACGCCGAGTTCGTCGGCGACGGAGGACACGGTGCGGGAGCGGTCGACGTGCGCGCTGGTGGCCAGTATGGCTCGTGGCATGACCCCTCCTGCGTGTTCGAGTGTTGCTCCCTTCAGATTCTTGCCTGTCGGCCGCGCGAGCGCCACAGGAAGGGAGGAGATGAGCAACTCAAAGTTATTCAAAAAGTTGTTCAATGTTGGTTCAAGGCACCCCATGCGACTTTTTCTGCATTTACACTGTCCAAACGCCCACATTCTGAGAACTGGCTCATACTTCTAGAAAGGGTCTTGAATAACTACCGCGCAAGTGTCTATTCTTGCGGACATCGTGTGCCGAAAGTGTCGGCACGACAGACAAGAAGGAGGCACCCAATGACTGACGTCTCCCGTCTGCCCGGCCCCATGATCGACGCGTGGGAATGGCAGTACGAAGCGGCGTGCCGAGACCTGGACACCGAGCTGTTCTTCCACCCCGAGGGCGAGCGCGGCTCCACGCGCCGGCGCCGCGCGGCAAACGCCAAGGCGATCTGCGCGACCTGCCCGGTGATCGAGCAGTGCCGGTCCTACGCTCTGGCCGCCCAGGAGCCCTACGGCATCTGGGGTGGAATGACCGAGGAAGAACGACGCGAAGAGATCCGCTCCTCCGGACGCGGACGTCGCGTCTCCTGACGCGCAACAACACTGCCGGTGCGGCATCGCCACCGCGATGCCGCACCATTTTACTGCCCAGACATCGCCCACCACGCCGATCGACGTTCCCCAGGGAGGACGCATGACCACCAAGGATTCCACGACCTCGTCCGCGGACAAGGAGACGAAGACGCCCGCCGAGGGCTCTCCTTCCTCCATCTACAAGACGCTCTTCTTCGTGACCGCGCCGATCACCGCGATCCTCGCGGGCGCGTGCGTGTGGATGGGCGTTCAGCTTTCCTCCACTTCTCCTGCGAGCCAGGCGACCCCTGCGGCCACGCCGACCGCAGCCGCACAGATGCCCTCGGCGGAGCAGAGCGCCGAACCCAGCCAGACCAATCCGAACAACCTGTCGATCATGAACTCGTTCATGCGCCACGACGCTGGCGATCAGCAGGCCAAGGGCGACATCAATGCGCCCGTGACGATGGTTGTCTTCTCCGACTTCGCGTGCCCCTACTGCACGAAGTTCGCTCAGCAGGTCGACCCCGAGCTTGAGGATCTGGTCGCGGACGGAACCCTGCGCATCGAGTGGTATGACCTCGCGCAGATCACCGAGTCCTCTCCCCTGGCCGCCCAGGCAGGCATCGCGGCGGCCGAACAGGGCAAGTTCTGGGAGTTCCACGACGCCGTCTACGCGGCGGCCGACCCGAGCGGACACCCCCAGTATTCCGAGCAGGCCCTCGTCGACTTCGCGGCCACGGCAGGCGTGCCCGACCTGGACAAGTTCCGCGCGACCATGCTCGACGCGCACACCGTCGCCAAGGTGACCTCCGCCAAGGAGCAGGCGCACCAGGCCGGCATCACCGGCACGCCCACGCTCTTTATCAACAAGGCCTACATCCCCGGCTTCCGCGACGCCTCCTACGTGCGTAACACGGTGCTGGCGCAGGCGGCTGAAGCCGCTTCCTGACCAGAGCGGCAGCGCCCCTCGGCGGGCGCGACACGGGGGCGGCCCGGAAGGAATCCTTCC
>NZ_ALIY01000032.1:0-2199 GCF_000283035.1 Actinomyces sp. ICM58 | reverse complement strand
GCCGGGGCGGGCAGGTCGGCGGGCTCGTGGACGGGGGCGGCGACGACGGGCATTTCGTCGGCGCCGCGGCGGCCGAGGAAGAAGGAGCGCAGCTGCATGGCTGCTTCCTGGGCGAGGACACCGCCGATGACTTCGGTGGGGTGGGGCATGCGCGCGTCGCGTAGGACGTCGCGCAGGGATCCGGCGGCTCCGGCCTTGGGGTCCCAGGCGCCGAAGACGACGCGGTCGATGCGCGAGGCGAGGATTGCTCCGGCGCACATGGTGCAGGGTTCGAGGGTGACGATGAGCGTGCAGCCGCTCAGGCGCCAGGTGCCGAGGGCTCGGCTGGCTTCGCGCAGGGCGATGATTTCGGCGTGACCTGTGGGATCGTGGTCGGCCTCGCGGCAGTTCCATCCTCGGCCGATGATGTGACCGTCGGCGTCGACGACGACGGCTCCGACGGGGACGTCTCCCGTCTCGCGGGCGCGGTTAGCGAGGAACAGGGCTTTGCCCATGGCCTCGCGATACTGCTCATTCACTGTCACCCCTCTAGCTTACCGGCCAAACCAGCAATGGGGTAACTGAAACGGGTGGATACGTGTGTGGCTCGTGTGGCGACTGTGTTTGTCACCTCGCGCCCCCGAATCACGAGGCCACCTCCCTCCCTCCGACACCTGCACGCGGACGCAACCACAGCCTCGTCCCACATACCGGGGTGCACAGCCCCGCGCGTAGGGGGTAGCCTATAAACATGCGCCTCCACGTAGCTAATCACCCCCTGATCGCCCACAAGCTCACTGTCCTGCGCGATCGTCAGACGCCATCGGCGACGTTCCGCCAGCTCGTTGACGAACTGGTCACTCTGCTCGCCTACGAGGCGACCCGCGAGGTCGCTGTGTCCGAAACCCCCATCGAGACTCCGGTCGCGCCGACCGTGGGGCTCACACTTTCCGAGCCGCGCCCGATCGTCGTGCCCGTGCTGCGCGCCGGCCTGGGCATGCTCGAGGGCATGACCCGTCTGCTGCCCACCGCCGAGGTCGGCTTCCTGGGCATGCGCCGCGACGACGACACCCTGGAGATCGAGACCTACGCGAACCGCCTGCCCGACGACCTGTCGGGTCGCCAGTGCTTCGTCCTGGATCCGATGCTGGCCACGGGCCACACCATGGTCGCCGCGACGAACTACCTGTTTGAGCGCGGCGCCAAGGACGTGACGTGCGTGTGCATCCTGGCTGCCCCCGAGGGCGTCTCGACGCTCGAGGCCGCGATCGGCGATCGCGCCGACGTGAACGTCGTCGTCGCGGCCGTCGATGAGCGTCTCAACGAGAAGTCATACATTGTGCCGGGCCTGGGCGACGCGGGTGACCGCCTGTACGGCATCGTCGACTGATTCGCTTCGCGCGCGCCCTTCTCACGGGGCGGCGCGCTGACTAACGATCCGGGTGGGGGAAGGACTCAGGTCCTTCCCCCACCCGGATACTTTACGAGTACATAACCTGCGATAATTGACCGAATTGGCTATTTTTCGGGCTTCTTCGCAGGTCGCGCGCGAATGTGACCTTGAACGCTTACTGTGCACAAACCTCGAAATTTGAACAATCACGTCAGATGCTTGACACATGGCACTGATTCAGACCAATCCCAAGCGTCGCCGCTACGGCGTCGCAGCACTCGCAGGTGTTCTCGGAGGCATCGTCTCCGCAATCGTGAAGTTCGGATGGGAGGTGCCGCTGCCCCCGCGCACGCCCGAACGCAACGCGACGAACCCGCCGCAGGAACTGCTCCAGCAGATGGGCATCCCCGAGAGCGTCACCCACCTGTCCTACACCTTCAACGGTAACGAGGGCCTCCCCTGGGTATCCTTCATCGTTCACTTCTCATTCTCGATCGCCTTCGCGGTCATCTACTGCGTCCTCGCCGAACGCTTCCCCCAGATCAAGCTCTGGCAAGGCGCCGCCTTCGGCATCGTCGTCTACGTGGCCTTCCACGTCGTCCTCATGCCGCTCATGGGCACCGTCCCGGCACCCTGGAACCAGCCCTTCGCGGAACACTTCTCCGAGTTCTTCGGCCACATCATCTGGCTGTGGGTCATCGAAGTCTTCCGCCGCGACATGCGCAACCGCATCACCCACGAGCCGGACGCCGAGTTCCCGCTCGAGGCTCGCACCAACTGATGACAACCGTTTCGGCGGCATAAGGGTGGGCCCCGGAACCCATGGT
>NZ_ALIY01000031.1:0-8603 GCF_000283035.1 Actinomyces sp. ICM58 | reverse complement strand
CGCCGAAACGACCCGAGGAGGCCTCGGGCGTCGACGCGGGGGACGCCTGGCGCGGCGCACCCCCACCGGTCATGCCGACCGTTCCCTGCACGGGCCCAGGGGCGGGCGCGGCGGTGGGAGTCGGCACGAGGATGCGGCCGACGAGAAGCTCGAGCTGCAGGCGAGGCGAGGTCGCGCCCGTCATGGCGCGCAGGGCCTCGTCGGTCAGGTCCGCGGCGCGGGAGAGGCCGTGCGGACCCCAGTTCTGCGCCTGGCGCTGCATGCGCTCGAACTGGTCGTGCGGGGTGTCCGCCAGGACGTCGCGCGCGCCGTCACCGGCCACCGCGATGATGAGGAGGTCGCGCAGGCGCTGGAGGAGGTCCTCGACGAAGCGGCGCGGGTCGTGGCCGGACTCGACCATGCGCTCGACGACGCGGAAGGCCGCGGCGCCGTCGCCACCCGCGAGGGCGTCGACGGATTCATCCAGCAGGGCGGAGTCCGTGTACCCCAGCAGCGCTACCGCCGTCTGGTAGGTGACCTGGCCGTCGATCGCGCCGGCCATCAGCTGGTCGAGCACCGACAGGGTGTCGCGCACCGAGCCGCCGCCCGCACGCATGACGAGGGTCAGGACGCCCTCGCCGACGCCGACGTGTTCCTCAGCGCACAGGCTCGTCAGGTAGGGGCCCAACACGTCCGGCGGCACCAGGCGGAACGGATAGTGGTGGGTGCGCGAGCGGATCGTGCCGATGACGCGCTCGGGTTCCGTCGTCGCGAAGACGAACTTGACGTGCTCGGGCGGCTCCTCGACGAGCTTGAGCAGAGCGTTGAAGCCCTGGTTCGTGACCATGTGGGCTTCGTCGATGATGAAAATTTTGTAGCGGTCGCGCACCGGCGCGAAAGTGGCGCGCTCACGCAGGTCACGCGCATCGTCGACGCCACCGTGCGAGGCCGCGTCGATCTCGACGACGTCAAGCGAGCCGGGCCCTCCGGTGGCCAGCTCGCGGCACGATTCGCACTGGCCGCACGGCGTGTCCGTGGGGCCCTGCGCGCAGTTCAGGCAGCGCGCCAGGATGCGCGCCGAGGTGGTCTTACCACATCCGCGCGGCCCGGAGAACAGGTACGCGTGCGTCACGCGATTCGCGCGCAGCGCCGCCTTGAGCGGCTCCGTCACGTGTTCCTGGCCGATCACCTGGTCGAAGGTGTCGGGGCGATACCGGCGATACAGAGCTGTGGTCACCCTCCAAGCCTAGTTGCTCCCACCCTCATCTGCGTCCCGCGCCGCGCGTTCCACAGCGTCGGGAGGCGGGCGTGTGGCCGTGATCGGAGTCGTCTCATCGACGAGGCCGGGGCCGGGTAATGCGCAGGGGGCGCGGGACCTGTCGGTCTCGCGCCCCCTGCTGGATGGGGGTAGCCCCCGTGTGCGGCGGTTAGGCGTCCTGACGGCGGCGCTTGGCGCCGATGGCCAGGGCTCCGGCGATAGCGGCCAGGGCCGCCATGCCACCGATGATGGTGGCGTCCGTGCCGGTGCGTGCCAGGCCTCGGTTGGTGAGCACCTGGTGCGCCTGGGAGGGGGTGGGGGCAGGGATGAGGGTGAGCGGGAAGTCCGCGTCCACATATTCCTCGCCTTCACCCACGCTCACGCTCATCGAGGTGGTCGCAGCCGCATAGCCGGACGGGACCTCGATGGAGACGGTGTAGGTGCCCGGGATGAGGCCTACGAAACGGTAGTTGCCATTGGCGTCGGTGGTGGTGCGAGCCACCTCCGCACCGTCGGCGTCGGTGAGGATCACCGTGACACCACCGATGCCGGGCTCGCCGTCGTCACTGCCGTTGGCGTTGACGTCGTCCCAGACGCGGTCCCCGATGCTGGCGGGGGCAACCAGACCGAAGTCCACGCCCTGCACCGACGCGTCAGAGATGGTGACCGATGCCTGGGTGGCGCCCCGACCGGTGTAGGCCTGCGTGGGCAGCAGCCCCGCCAGCTCTCCCGCGCCCGGCTCGACGATCACCACGCGGTACGAGCCGCGACCCAGGCCCACGAACTGGTAGGCACCGTTCTCGTCGGTCACCGCGGTCATGGGCTGACCGTCGGCGCCCTGCACCGGGGTGCCGTCCTCGTTCAGCAGCGCGACCGTGACGCCCTTGAAGCGCTGCTCGTCATCGCCCTTGGAGTAGGACGCGTCCGAGTCACGGTAAATCGTGCCACCCAGGTTGTACCCGCCCTTGAACGAGGCCGAGGACTCGTTGTTGGTCGGGTCATCGCCTGCCTGATCCTGGTGAGTAATACGAGCAACGTTGGTCACCAGCGTGCCCGCGCCCTCACCGGTGATATCCACTGTGATCGTGATCGTCTTGACATCACCCTTGGCCAGGGTCAAATCGGACAGATCCCACACGCCCGTCGCCGAGTCGTAGGAACCATCACCCTGCGCGGACACGAACGCAACGCCAGTGGGAAGCTGATCGCTAGCCGTCACACCCGTCGCCACTCCCGGACCGTTATTGGTCAGCGTCAGCGTGTAGGTCACGCGCTGACCCGGGGTGAACTCGAAGGACTTCTGAGCCTCCTCATCCGGATCGGTGATCGCCTTGAGGATCGCGGTGTCAGCCGAGACGCCGAAACCCCAATCCTGGTCGAGATTCTGGTTCTTCTCACCCGACAGCGTCAGGTTAGCCGTCAGGTTGAAGGCCGCTGCCAGCGTGTCCTTGTCAGCCTTCGCCTCCGCGGATACGACCTTCTTGGCCGCCACGTCACCGGACGGGGCGTGGGTCAGCACATCGAGCAGGGGCTCGGCAGCAAGCAGAGTCTCAGGATCAACACTCACCTTGTACTCGCCCGGCAGCAGATCCTTGAACGTGTACTTACCCTCAGCATCCGTGACGGTCTCATACGTGCGGGTGATACCCCCCGGACCCGTCCACGTGAGCGTGACCTTCACGCCCGCCAGCGGACGATCACCAGCATCGGGGGCGCCCCCACCGTTCTGGTTGACATCCACGAACAGCTGGTCACCGATCACACCGGTACCGACCAGACCGTAATCCACGGTCGCATCGTCCTGGCCTTGAGCCAGGCCCACCGCGGACTCGGTCCCATTGGAATCGGCAGCGCGATCACCGCCAGCGTCCGACACGGTGGCCGCATAACCCGCGGGGTTCGTGAACGACACCTTGTAATCACCGGGCAGCAGATTCTCGAACACGTACTTACCGTTCGCATCCGTGGTCACAGCCCCAACCGGGTTACCCGACGCGTCGGTCACGGCGGAGCCGTCGGCGCGGGTCAGGGTCACCGTCACGCCCGGCATCGCGGGCTCGTCGGCATCCTGAATACCATCGCGGTTGACGTCCATCCAGGTGTAGTCGCCAACGGAGGCGGGCTTGACGAAACCGAAGTTCACGTCGATGACCGAACCGGTGGCCTCGGCGATGGTCACGTCGGCGGTGGTCTTGTAGCGGCCGGTGTAGGCCTCGGTGGGCTTGGTGCCCTCAAGCGGACCAGAGGTCGGGTCGACGACGCTGACGGTGTACTCGCCCAGTGCCAGACCGGGGAAGGAGTACTTGCCATCGGCGTCCGTCACGGCCGTGACCGGGTTGCCGTCCTTGTCGAGGACGGGGGTGCCGTCCCTCTTGAGGAGTGCAACGGTCACGCCCGTGTACGGGCTCTCACCGTTATCGGAGCTAAACGAGGCATTGGCATCGTTGTACAGCTCGCCGGCGATCGTGTAGCCAGCCGTCAGCGGCACCGACGACGAATTATCCGGCGTCTTATCGCCGATCTGATCCTGCTTCTCGATCGTGGCCGTGTTGGTGACGACCGAGCCGGCGGCGGAAGCGTCGATGGTGACAGTGATGAGCAGCGTGCGCGTCGCGTCCTTCTCGATCACCTCTGAGCTCAGATCCCACTTACCAGAAGCAGCATCGTAAGAACCATCGCCCTGTGCGGACAAGAAGGTCACGCCGGAGGGGAGCTTATCCTGCGCGATGACGCCAGTGGCGGGGCTCGGGCCCTCGTTCGTGAGCGTCAGCGTGTAGGTGACGGACGTGCCGGGGGTGAAGCCGCCCGCCGGAACCTCGGTCGGGTCCGCGATTGCCTTCACGATCGCCGTATTGGCGACGCCGGTGAACGCCCAGTCCTGGTCGTTGTTCGTCATCGCACCGGGGCTCAGCGTCACCTTGGAGGTAAGGGAGAGCTCCTGACCCTCCGAGGCCGTCAGGTTGCCCGACGGGGCGTGGGTCTGAGCGGTGCACTCGGGGCAGACGGTAGCCAGGGAGGTCTTGTCAACCGTGACCACGTAATCGCCGGGGGCGAGGTCCTTGAACGAGTAGTGTCCGTCGGCGTCCGTGACCGTCGAAAGCGTCTTCTCCACGCCGGCAGGCGTCGTGTAGGTCAGCGTCACGGTCACGCCGGCCAGCGGCTTGTCCGGGCCCGAGGGCGCGGAACCACCGTTGTTGTCGACGTCCCAGAACAGGGTGTCACCGATCGTGCCGTCGGCGACGAGGCCGAAGTCGACGGTCTCGTCGTTCTGGCCCTGGGCGAGCGTCACGGAGCTGTCGGCGCCGTTGGAGTCCTTTTCGTCATCCGCAGCCGCGTAGCTCTTGGTCGAGGAGTAACCTGCGGGAGCCGTGAAGACAACCTTGTAGTTCTCCTCACCCGCGCTCGCGACGATCCGATCGACGTTCGGCATCAGGTTCGTGAACTCGTACTTACCGTTGGCATCCGTGGTCACAGGCTTGACGGGGTTGCCGTCCAGGTCGATGACCGGGTTGCCGGCACCGTCCGTCAGAGTGACGGTGACGCCGGCGACGCCGACCTCGTCCGCGTCCTGGATGCCGTCCTTGTTCGCGTCGAACCACACGAAGTTACCCACCGAGGCGGGCTTCACGAAACCGAAGTCGACCTTCGTGGCGTTGGGCGCGGCGCTCGTCAGGGCGATCGGGGTCGGCGTGACGAGCGTGCCCTTGCCGGCCTCGCTGCGCTTGGTCGACGAGCCGTACCCGTAGGTCTGCTTGTAGTCGGCCAGGTTTACGTCGGCGCCGTCAACCTTCGCCTCGCCAGCAACGACCTCGACCTTGTACGAACCCATCGGCAGACGGGTAAAGGTGTAGTTGCCGTTCGCGTCGGTCGTGGCGGTGATGTCCGCGCCGGACGCGTCCTTCACCGGGTTGCCGTCGGCGTCGAGCAGACGAACCGTCACGCCTTCGAAGGGACTATCGAGGGTGGGCGAATCGTTAAACCAGGTCGCGTCCTTGTCGTTGTAGATGGTTCCCGAGATGGTGCCACCGACCTTGAAGGACGCGCTGGACGTGTTGTTGTCCTTGTTGGAGTCGATCTGATCGAAATCGCCGAGCGTCGCGGTGTTCGTGATGGTCTTGCCCTCGGTGCCGTTCTGAACCTGCACCAGCACGTACAGCGTCTCGGTACCACCGACGTTCAGGTTGGTGTTGAGAACGCCAGACTCCATGGCTCGCCAGTCCGTGTCGAGGACCTCAAAGCCGGAATCTGCCTTCACGGTGCCGGTGCACGGGTTCGTTGCACCGTCCTGACAGATGCGCGTCTCGGAGGAGACGAATTCCACGCCTGCGGGGAGCACTTCTTTGACGGTCATGCCCGAGGCAACAGCCGGACCCTTGTTGTTCAGGGTGATGCGGTAGAGCATGTAGTCGCCGGGCATGATCGGTTCCGTCGACTCGAGCGTCTCGGGAATGCCGTTGGCGTCGCGAACCGGCTGGTCGCCGTTCATCTTGACGCGAGACACGGTCTTAGCGACCGCAACGTCAGTGGAGACGTTGATGCCGACCTTGGGGGCCTCGTTGGGCAGCAGGTAGGACACCTTGCCGTTCTGCATGGAGCCACCGGACATGGCGACGGAGTTCCAGGCGATCAGGTTGGCGTTCACCGGAGAGGTCATGGTCGCGATGAACTGAATCTTCTCGCCCACCTCGATGTCGCGGTTCATCACCAGGCGGAAGCCCGTGATCGTCGTCAGGTCGGCGGGAGCGGCGCCCCACGCGTCGGGGGTACAACCGGCGGGGGCGTCGTTCATGGCACCACCCGCGGAGAGGACTTCGCCGCGGCAGGGGTTGGGAACGGTGGAGTACTGGATCGTGATGTCCGAGGCCGGAACCGGCGTGATCTCGGGGTCACGACCCGGCTTCTCCTTCACCGACTGGAACGTCCAGTTCGTGGAGTTCAGGTTCGGCTTCCAGTGGGAGCCACGGGCCTGCGAGGAGGCGGGGCCAACACCCACGTCGTTCAGGTGAGGCAGGACGTCGTAGGCCACGACCTGCGTCAGCGGGGTGTTACCGGAGTTGGAGATCGTGAAACGGTAGGCGCCGTCGGCACCCGGGTCGATCTCGGCGATCTCGCCGGCCGGAACGAAGTCGGCGTTCTTGTTGCCCTTGACTTCCTTCTCGATATTCATCGACGGGGTGGTCGCGACGTTGAAGTTCGTCGCCGCGTTACACACGTAGTCGGTCATCGAGCCGTTCTTGTTCACGTCGAAGGTGTCGACCGCGCGGCTACCGATGCAGTAGTTCTTGTTGCGCAGGCTCTGATCCTCGGTGGTCGACTTCGCGCCGTCGCCGGGCATGAATGCCATGGCGTCGTTCGTGTTCTGACCAGCCTGAGCAGTGGCCAGCGTGTTCACGTTGAAGGTCGAGTACAGGCTGCCCTCGACCGGGTCCGGAACGTTCCAGCGGATGAGGGTGCGGCCGGTGTTGTTGAAGTTCTTCTCGATCTCGACCGTGACCTTGCTCAGGTCGTAAGGGGTACCGTCGGGGTTCTTCAGCGTGGATCGCTTCTCGGGGACGATCGCCGAAGCGTCATCGACGTCGAAGCCCTCGGGGAGGAGGTCAACGATCGTGAACGGCGTGGGCGTGCCGCCCTCGTTCTTCGGCTTGGCGGTGCCGTTGATGAAGAAGCTGGCGGGCTTACCCACGACCACGGGGTTGGTGCGAGCGGACTTATAGACCTGGACGCTCGGGAACTCGTCGCGCACGCGCATCCAGGAGCAGAGCTCGTCGCTTGAGGTGACGACGGTGCCGGTGTCCTTGTCGGTCACCGTACCGGTCGCGCAGTTCTGGAAGCGCACGTAGTCCGGAGAGGCCTCGTAGTTGTAGTACCTCTCGGGCGGCAGCGTCGCGTTGTAGTGCGACGCGAAGTCCGCGGGCTCCGTGGTCGGAAGGTCCGCGGGAGCCGTGCCATGCAGCCACGCCTGGGGGCTGGATCCGGGAACGGCGTCGGTGTCGATGGTGAAGCGGGTGATCCACTCACCGTCGGGCAGGGTCAGGCCGGTCGTCTTCGTGTAGTTGACAGTCTCGTGGTTGCCCTTGTTGGTCCAGTACTCGAGGGTCCAGCCGCCATTTTCCTCGTAGCCGGACTTGCTGAAGACGGTGAAGCGGTAGGGGCTCACCATGGTGGGCTTATCGCACGAATCGCCGGCGGCCTTGGCGTCCTGGGTGGACCAGGTGCACGGCAGGGTGTCTTCCCAGCGGAAGTGAAGGGTGGTGTTACCCGAGTTGATGCCGGCGAAACGCCATGGGTAGAGACCACCGCGAACCTGGTACTGGTGGTCGTTGCCCGTCTTCATGATGCGGCCGCCGACCTTACGCTCGGCGAAGCCGTGCGTAATCTCGGAGCTCTTGGAGACGACGGTCTTCGGGTCGTTCATGACCTCGGCGGTGATGGTCGCCTTGTTGGTGACCGTGTCGTCGAGCGTGACCGTACCCTCGGGGTACTTCACGGTGACGGTTGACTCGATCGGGTTCTGCCAGAACCACTTGTCGTAGGACCAGGTGACGGTGTGGGTCGCCGGGTCGTAGACACCGCCGTCAGAGGCCGTCACGAAGACGGCCTTGGCGGGCAGCGGGTCGACGACCTTGATGTTCTGGACACCCACGAAGCCGAGGCCGTTCAGACCGCCCTTCATCGCGGAGCCGTTCCAGCGGATGCCGACCTTGTTGGGGTTGTCCTGGTCGATCTGCTGGTAGCCGTAGCGCAGCTTGTAGGTCGTCTCTCCGCCGGCCGCGGGATAGCTGGAGGGATTCGTGGGGCCGCTCTTCTCGATGGCGACGTCGGTGGTCGCCGTCCACGTGGTGGTGAGCGCCTGCTCGACCGTCTGGGCGTTCGCCGCCCGGAAGGTCACCGTCTGGTCCGTCGTGGAGTTGTTCGGCGCGTCATAGTAGTCGTAGTGCCAGGTGACCTGGATTCGGTCGGACGTGCCGGCGGGCAGCGGATCCTTCAGCTTGAAGATGTAGCGCTGCACGCGCGTGCCGTCCGGGGTCTTCTCGGTCGAGCTCGTGGTCCTGGCGACGCTGTTACCGGTGACGGGGATGACCGTGTAGCCACGCTCGACGAGCTTGAGGCCGTCCGGCGTGATGGGGCCGGGCAGCGTCAGCTCGATTTCCGCGCCCTTACAGGGCGTGGTCACCGAGGAGCAGGAGAAGTTAATCGTCGTGATCTGATCGTCGTGGCTGCGCAGGGTCGGTTCATCGTTGACGACGTTCAGGGCCAGGGTCGCCTGGTCGTCCGCGACCGCGCGGGCGCGGCGCGTGCGGGGCTGATTCTCGGGCGCGGCCTCCGCAGCGGGATCCTCGCCGCTGGCCTCGCCGCTGGCCTCGGC
>NZ_ALIY01000030.1:0-9325 GCF_000283035.1 Actinomyces sp. ICM58 | reverse complement strand
GACCGGCACGACGACCGGCGCGAACCCCGCCCCGTCCTCGGGCGCGCGCACCACCACGGGCACCACCACAGGCGAGCGCTGCGTCGCCACCCGCATCACCCGCGAGGCCACCGAAGCCGAGGCCGCCACCCTGGCCTCGTCCCAAGCACCCGCGAACACCGCGCGCACCACGCTGACCGTCAGCGTCGGTGAGGGCGCCTCCGGCAACGCGACCGACGGCCACTTCGATTTGGGCCCCGCCATCGACAACGGCACCCTCGTCGCCCGCGTCAAGGACGACCGCAGCCAGCCCGCCCAGTGGGTCGACCCCTCGTCCCTGACCTTCGCCCTCGGTGACGCCGCGCGCATCACCGCGCCCGCGGACCTCGGCTTCGTCGCCACCCCCGGCTCCAGCGTCTGGCTGATCCCCTCCACCCAGATCGCGGGCGTGCCGTGGCTCGGCCTGAACTCCCAGCGCGAAGAGATCGTCACCGGCACCACCGGCCCCGTCCAATTCACCCTCGACGCCGTCGAGGGCCCCGGACGCGTTGCCGTCTTCAACGCGGGCGCGCTCGGCTCCGGCGTCGGCGAGCACGTCTTCGATGGGCCCGGCACCGGCTACACGCTCGGCGCCAACACGCACGCCCACCAGAATTGGGTGTTCACCGCGCCCGGCACCTACACGCTCACCATCACCATGCGCGTCACCCCCAACGGCGCGGCGCTCGCGGGCAGCGGCTTCGGGTCCGGCGGCGACCTCACTGCCACGGGCGTGACCGGCCCGAGCGGGCGACCCATGGTCTCCCAGGTCGTCGGCCGCACCGCGTCCGGCAAGGACTGCGACCTCTCCCTGGCCACCACCGGCGCCGACACCATCCCCCTGACCGTCGTCTCCCTCACGTGGGCGCTCACGGGCGCGGCCTGCGTGTGGGTGGGCGCGATCGGACGCCGCCGCAACCTGCACGCGCAGTCGTGACCCCTCAGTCACGAGGCCGACTCTCCCTCGTCCCCCGCCTCCCCTTCCGTGGGTGGCGGGGGAGTGGGTGTGTGCTCGCCGCCTCGACGTTTGCGCTCACGGCGGCCCTGGCGGGGTGCGCGCCCGCGCCCGACCCGGCATCCGACGGTGAACTGCGCGTTGTCGCCACGACCGGCATCCTCGCCGACCTCGTGCGCAACGTCGCCGGAGACCGCGCCCACGTCACCCAGATGGTGCCCAACGGCGCGGACCCGCACTCGTGGGAGCCCTCCCTGCGCACAGTGCGCGACGTGGCCTACGCGGACGTCGCCTTCTCCAACTACCTCATGCTCGAAGAGCACGCCCTCATTCGCGCCCTCGACTCCAACCTGCCGGCCGGCTCGCGCTCCGTCTCCGTCGCCGAGGAGGCCGCCAAGAACGGCGCGACCATCCTCCCCCTCGTCGAAGACCGGGCGCTTGACACCCCGTGGCTCGGCATGCGCGTGTGGGGCGACGGCGCCGACATGGGGGCCACCCGCGCCTCGCAGATCGACCTGACGACCACCGGCGTCGACGGGCCCGGCCAGGCCGCCGCCTACCTCACCACGTCCTTCGGGCAGCCCGAGATCGCCTTCGCCTCCTCCGACGGCTTCAACGCCGCAACCGGATACGACACCGACACCGCGCAGCTGCCCGCCGACGCCCACCAGCACATGAGCTGGGCGTTCACCGCCCCCGGCGTGTACCGCGTCCACTTCCGCGCCAACCTGCGCACCACCCCCGGCGCTACGCCGGTGGGCGTCGGGGAAGGCACCGCCGTGTTCGCCGTCGGCACCCCGCCCGAGGACGTCGCCGCCGCCGAGGGTCGCCGCGTCCTGTCCGCCGGCCACGCCGACATCACCGTCAACCTCACCACCAAGAGCGTCGAACTCGCCTCCGACGCCGGCGCGCTCGGCGGGGACGAGGCCTCGGCCCCCTGCGTGGGAGCATCCAGCGCCGCGGCGGCCGTCGCCTCGACCATGGAATGCACCGACCTCGACCAGGTCGTCATCGAAGTGCCCACCCGCGCGCTCACGACCATCCCCGGGGAGGCCTCGTTCCGCTTCATCGGCGAGCCCGGCGCCAGCGTGTACATGCTGCCCCAGGCCGTCCTCGGCAAGCACGTCCACGGCGACATCGACCCACACCTGTGGCACGACGTCCACAACGCCCAGGCATACGTGCGCGTCATCCGTGACTCGCTGATCTCCGTCGACCCGGGCGGCGAGGCCACCTACCGGGCCAACGCGGCTGCCTACCTGACGCGCCTCGACGAGCTCGACGCCACCGTCGCCTCGACCATCGCGTCCATCCCCTCCGAGCGCCGCAAACTCGTCACCACCAACGACGCCTACGCGTACCTGGCGAACGCCTACGGGCTCACCGTCGCCGGATTCGTCGCGCCCAACCCCAGCGTCGAACCCTCCATCGCCGACCGCATCAAACTCCAGGCCACCCTGTCCGACTCCTCGATTCCCGCGGTGTTCCTCGAACCCAACCTGGCGCGCACCCGCTCCACCCTGCGCACCGCCGCCACCGACGCGGGCGTGGACATCTGCCCCCTGTACGGCGACACCCTCGACGACCAAGCACCCACCTACATCGACATGATGGAACACAACGCCCGCTCACTGGCACGCTGCCTGGGCGGCAAGGAGATGCCATGAAATCCTTCTCTTCTCGTCTGACTGCCGGCCGAGGTGTGGCCTGCCCGCCCGCTTTCTTGCCGTCCCGTGGGCGGCGGCCCGCCCGCGAGATCGCCACACGCGAGCTTCGCTCGGAGTGGTCGATCTCGAAGCCCGGCCAGGCCCTGCCGCCGCCCACGGGACCGAGCGGGCGGGCATCACAGCTCGAAGCCCGGCCAGGCCCCGCCGCCGCCCCCGGGGCTAGCCAATGGCCGTCATCCGTGCGTGTGGCGTCCCGTGGGCGGCGGCCTTTCCGCAAGCCCGGCCAGACCTTGCCGCCGTCCACGGGACCGAGCGGGCGGGCATCAGTGCTCGAAGCCCGGCCAGGCCGTGGCGCCGGGGGGAATTGCAGCATTAGAAGCATCCCTACGGCGTGTCGCCGGCGTGTCGCGGCTCTAATGGTGCAATTCCCCCGTCTCGGCCTGTCTCTGAGCACTCTGCTTGTGTCGGCCTTCCTCGTCATCGTGAGCGCCCCCTCTTCTGTTGCTGACCCGAGTCCCGACCCCGACCTCGCGCAAAGCGTCGCCGCGCACGAAGAATGGTCGAATGAGGCCAGCGAGATCAGCGTCGGGCACGTCGACCTCGGCCCCCGCCTCATCGACGGACAGTGGAGGGCCGGCCTGCGCCACGACGCCGAGAGCGGCGCCGTGTGGCGCGACCCCAACCAGACCGTCCTGCGGGTGAGCGACGCGGCCGTCATGACCGCGCCAGACTCCGCCGACTACCCGTTCCTGGCCGACGTCGCGGGCAAGCCCGTGTACGTCGTTCCCCAGACGCAGAACCCGAGCGTCGTGTGGCTCGGCTGGAACACGCAGGACCCCGCCGTCACGGCCACCATCGACCGCGGCCTCACCATGCGCGTCGGCCCCGTGTCCGGGCCCGGCCGCGCGTGGCTGTTCCTCCAGTCCGGCACCTTCGGCAAGCCCCTCCTGCTCGCCGACTCCGGCGCGGCGCCTGGCGACGTGTGGATCGACTCGGGCACGCACGTGCACGCCAACTGGGCGTTCTCCGCCCCCGGCACCTACACGGCGACCGTGACCTTCCTGGGTACAACCACCTCCGGCGAGGCCGTGAGTGCCTCCACGACCCTGCGCTTCGCCGTCGGTGACGGCGCCTCCGCGTCCGAGGCCCTGGCCATGGCCGCGCCCGCGGCTTCCGGTTCTGGTTCTGGTTCTGGGGACCCGGCCGCGGGAGCCTCCCAGGGCGCTGGCTCCTCTTCCGCGAACCCGGGCGCCGCCGGGCCGGGAGCCACAGGCTCCTCCGAGTCAGCGTCGCCCTCCTCCGAAGGCGGGCTGCCCGACTGGGCTTTCCTTGCGATCATCGCCGTCGCCGGCTTGTCCCTCCTGGTAATTCTTGCGCTCGTCGTCGCGCGCTCGCGCCGCAGCCGCGCCGAACAGGCCGCCGCCATCGCCGAGGCCGACTCCCTCCTCGCCCCCCTGCCCACCGCGAAGGGTGAGGGAAGCGGGGAAGCGGCCCCGGCCTCGTCCGACAGGTCCGTGCCCGCCCAGGGTGAAGGCTCGGGAGAGCGCGGCCCCGGCCTCGTCGATCGGGGAGGG
This sequence comes from Actinomyces sp. ICM58, assembly GCF_000283035.1. Lineage (NCBI taxonomy): Bacteria > Bacillati > Actinomycetota > Actinomycetes > Actinomycetales > Actinomycetaceae > Actinomyces > Actinomyces sp. ICM58. Next base: position 5,111 of record NZ_ALIY01000030.1, on the reverse strand, counting down.
GAGCAGTGAGCCAGCTGCGCGTCACCGGACTGGGCGCGTCCCTGGGTGGGCGCAGCGTCCTTGAGGGCGTCGACCTGGAGGCCCGGGCCGGGGAGCTCGTCGGCCTCATCGGACCCAACGGCGCCGGGAAGACCACGCTGATCCGCTCGATCCTCGGCTTGATTCCCTCCAGTGGGCGCGTCGAGACCGACGGCGCGATCGGGTATGTGCCGCAGCGGCACGAGTTCGCGTGGGACTTCCCGATCAGCGTGCGCGACGCCGTCCTGCAGGCCGTCACCGTGCGGCGCGGGCTGCTCGGGCGCGCGCGCACCCCGCACTTCCGCGCCGTCGAGGAGGCCCTGTCCCTCGTGGGCCTGCGCGACCTCGCGAAGCGTCCCATCGGCGAGCTGTCCGGCGGGCAGCGCCAGCGCGTCCTCGTCGCCCGGGCCCTCGCGATCCGACCCGCCGTGCTGCTCCTCGACGAGCCCTTCACCGGCCTCGACATGCCCACGCAGGAGATGCTCATGGACCTGTTCCGCGCGCTCGCGGACGGGGGCCGGGCCCTCCTCATGACGACGCACGACCTCATCGGCGCGCGCGCCGGGTGCGACCGCCTCTACCTGCTGCGGCGCACGATCGTCGCGACAGGGCGGCCCGACGAGCTGGCCGACGCCGACCCGTGGATCCGCGCCTTCGACGTGCGACCCGACAACCCGATCCTCGACGCCCTAGGAGTGCGCGCATGAGCACCGTGATCCACGCGGCCGGACGTGGCCTCGTCCCGGCGGCGGACTTCCTGAGCCCCTACGACTTCTTCCGCGACCTGACGAACCCGGCGTTGGCGTTCCTGCCGCGCGCGCTGCTCATCGCGGTCATCGCCGCGCTCGTGTGCGGCAGCGTCGGCGTGCACGTCGTCCTGCGTGGCATGGCGTTCATCGGGGACGCCGTCGCGCACTCCGTGTTCCCCGGCCTGGCGATCGCGTTCGTGTGCGGCGGGTCCCTAGTGTTTGGCGGGGCGCTCGCGGGCGTCGTGACCGCCGTGCTGGTGGCCTTGTTGGCGCAGAACCGGCGGCTCAAGGAGGACTCCGTCATCGGCGTGCTCTTCGTGGGCGCGTTTGCGCTGGGCGTCGCGATCATCGCGCGGGCACCCGGGTACGCGGGCAGCCTGCAAGACTTCCTGTTCGGGTCGATCACGGGCATCCCGGCGTCGGATGTGCCCGTGGTGATGTGTGGCGCTGCGTTGGTGCTGCTCATGCTGTTCCTGGCGCACCGGCCCATCGTGGCGGTGACCCTGGACCGCGAGAGCGCGCGAGCGGCGGGCGTGCACGTGCTCGCTGCCGATCTGTCTTTGTATGTCGCCGTGGCTTTGGCCGTCGTGATCTCCGTGCAGACGATCGGCAACGTGCTGGTGCTTGCTTTGTTGGTGACCCCCGCGGCCACCGCGCGGCTGTTGTGCGACCGCCTGGGGACCATGATGATCCTGTCGCCCGTGCTCGGCGCCTCCGGGGGCCTGATCGGCCTGTACCTGTCGTGGGCGCTGGACGTGCCCACGGGCGCCACGATCGTCCTGGTGCTCACCGCGTGCTTCGTGCTCGCCTGGGTCTTCGCGCCGAGGCACGGGGTCCTCGCGCGGAGGCTGCGGGAGAGGCGGGGGTGAGGCTGGTCTGCGGAGGTGGGTTGCCGCGGGGCTTTGCGGCAGTAGGTCTCTGCGGGCACTGCGGCGGTAGGTCTCTGCGGGCACTGCGGGTGTGGGCGTGGGGCGCTGCGGTTGTGCGGCTCTGCGGGAATGCGCGCGGTGTAGGTGTGCGTGAGTGATTGAGCGGGGTGCTGCCGAGGGGTGGCACCCCGCTTGTTGTCGGTCGTCGTTGGTGCGCGGTTGGTGCGCGGTTGCGCGTTTGCGGGTGCGCGCGTCTGTAGGCACAGGTGCCGAATGATTCACGTGAAACAATGCGAGGGCGGTAACAGGTTTGAACCTGGACTTGGGCGGTTGTGCGGGCGGTGCGTAGTGCTGCTTCTGTTGCCTGTGGTGCAAGTGGTGGAGCAATGAAGTGTGGAGTGGCTGTTCCACGTGAAACGCATGTTTGTGGCGCTGGCGCCTGTTCCTGTTATGGCATCGAGGTCCCAAACCTCGCTCGATTCTATGATCGTAGATGCCTCTCTATGAGGTTCTATGACGCAAAATGGGCTTCTATGAGCTATGAAGGGGCCTCTATGTCATAGAAACGCCCTTCTATGACATAGAAATGGGGTTCTATGAGATAGGAATGAGCTTCTATGAATTGAGGCGAGTGACGGGCACCAGTCTTTGGGTGACTTGAATTGTGCTATGGACGTGCCTGGGCCTCCTTGATGGTGTGCGTTCCGAAGGTTGCGCTGATTCCGGATGGGGACTTGACCTGGCTTGGTGGTCTTGGGTTGGTGTGGCGGCCGGTTCAAATGTGTGGAAGAAGGAGGTGCTGGTCGACATGTGTCATGGCTGTACCTGGAGCAACGGGGAATATAGGGAGCATTTTGGTGTGACCGCTGAGGAGGCACGCTCGGATCTGCGCGATCTCATGTCACGAGGCCTGGTGACGTCCACGGGTGAGCGACGTTGGGTGCGTTACATGCTCGCAGGGAAACGTTGATCATTACGCAGCGCTGTCCCGGTCGCCTGTGGGGGACCGGGACAGCTGCGGTGACGGCGTGGGGAGTGTTCCTTGTGTTGATGGATGTGTCGTCGACGGTGACGACGCGGAGACGGTCGAGTGTTTCACGTGAAACAATGACGTTGAGGCGGCGGCCCGCGATGGTGGGCCGGGGCTTCAGCATATGGAGTGGTGGAGTTGTGGTGCGACAGCTGTATTGTCGGCATCAACAAAGAGAATTGAATCCGCGGACTCTCGCAATTTGCGGATGCTGATTTGCGCTGGTTCTTAGTGATCCCAGATGTGGGTGACGACCCATGTATCACCCCGCTCTTCAAGAAATAGGACACGAAAGAATCTTTGTTCGTTGTTGATTTCTTCGCCGGTGACTGTGCTTATGGTGTCGTATTGTTCTGATTCCTTTTCTTCTGTGAGGTAGCGGAAACCCGCCGGTGTTTGCAAATACGTGAATTTGATACAAATTCCTTCAGTGCCGTCCTTTTTGAGTGAACACTCGTATATGTCCTTTGTTTGAAGATACTGATTGGTGAGCGGCTCGACGAGATATGCATCTGTATGCATGCGTTCCAGGTCGTGTGCAAATGCATCGCAGTAACCTTCAACCTGACACACCTTCATGAAGTCTTCTGTGTCCCCGGTATTGAACGCATATGCCCACAGGTCGAGGTACCACTGCGATGTTGCTTGGGCGCCAATTTGACCACCTGCGTAGAGGTGTGGTGGGGGAGTGGGCTTCGGGACGTTAACGGAAGTTGGTTCTGTGGATTGAGGGGTGTCACCCGATTGGGAGCCGGATTGCTCGGTGTTGTCAGACTGGGGTGACTGTGCCCCGGACTGAAGTTCGGCGTTCGCGTGGGCTCGAGCGTTGAATGCGTGGAACCCCAGGAACGATGCGCCGATGATGACAACGGCGGCAATAACGGCGCCGACCCACTGGCCGATGTTGGAGGGTTTGGTGGTCATGGTGCATCACTCGCTTAGTGTCCTTGTTTTTCTTCCCAGGTGTCGGTGTTGTTAATGACCAGGTGGGACAAGGGGAAGGGGCCGGTTGTTTCGGTGGTGGTGACCAGGCCATTGATCGTCTGGGTCTCCCCGGTAAAGGGGTTCGTGGCCGTCCCGCTCCACGTAGTCGTCAGCGTGATCTCGCGGTTCTCATGCGGGTAGGGCCCGTCGAACCCAGAACGCCACCCCTGCGGGGGTGTGTAGTAGTGGCGAATCAACCGGGGATCATTGTTCGGGTCAATGCCCTTCTCCCATGCCAGGCCCGGGGAGGTGGTCACCGTGCCCGGGGTGCCATCACCCCAGGAGTATTCATAGTTCGTCGCCGTCAGGGTGATCGTGATGTCGCGGCCCAACAGATTGATGACGTGGGTCTGAGTCGGGGTGGTCACCGAGACGATGGTGGGCACAAACCTGTTCGTGTAGGACACCCCGTCGGGCCGCTTACGCAGGCCCGCCCCATCGGCGTGGATGACGGCTGCCGCCGAATAGAGGATCTCCCTCGTTGTAGGTAGCTTTTCAGGTAGGGGAGATTCAGGAGTTTTTGGTGGTGGATAGGCGCATACTGCCACACGCAGCTTCAACGGTAATGAAGGGTCGGTGATGTCGAAACCGCAATGTTCCCAATCGATATCAGAATCCGGATCGATGGCGTGCTCAGATTGAGCTGTGTTCCGGGCTCTGTCATCACCAAGAGTCGATTCAGATGAGGGAGCGGATCCGTCAATGATTTGTTGCGCTGCGTTCGCTAGCGCCACTGCAACACTTGTTCCACTGGCTTCGGCCCCAAAGTGCGGAGAATCTAGGGGCAAGTCCTCTGCTCGCGCGTTCGAGGCTGCTAATGCCGTCAAGAAGAATGTGCTTGATAGTAGTGACGCGATGAGTCGACATGGGTTGTTACTTTCCTTGAGCACTTTCCGAACCTCCTTGAATAGCAATCCAAGTTCCGTCTCTCCATGTCATCAGTAAGGCAAAGACTAACTGTTCTTCCTCTGCAGACGAGACAGCATTCTTGCCCCTGCACGTTGTGCCGTCTGATGTTGGCCTGGTCTGGTTTTGTGGACCGGGTGTTTTGAGGGTTGTTGGTTGTTATTGGTGGTGTTGTGCCCATTGGCGTGCGTATTGGTTGGGTGAGAGCCAGCCTAGCGCGCTGTGGGGGTGTTCTTCATTGTAGCGCTGGGACCAGGCGCCAATCAGGGCGCGCGCGTGGTTGAGATCCTCGAACATGTTGTCCTCGAGGAGTTCGTCGCGCATGCGGTTGTGTAAGGACTCCACGAATCCGTTATGCCAGGGCTGGCCCGGTGGGATGAACGCTTGGAGCGTGTCATGCTCGCTGGCCCAGCGCCCCAAGGCTCCGGCGATGAATTCGGGCCCGTTATCGGCCCGAAGCACCTGGGGTGCCCCATGTGCCAGGACAGCCAGGTCAAGCATTTCGATCACGTCGGCGGCTCCCATGCGCCGCTCAACGCGGAAAGCCAGGTGTTG
>NZ_ALIY01000029.1:0-16460 GCF_000283035.1 Actinomyces sp. ICM58 | reverse complement strand
CATCGTGGCGCAGTGCCGCTCGGTGATTGACGCCGAGGGCGGCATCGACCTGGATTACATTGCGCTCGTGGACGCGGGGACTTTCGAGATCCTCGCTGGCACGCAGTCCGTGCCCGTCGGCGAGGGCGCGGCCGCGCCCACCATCCTGTCCGACGGCTCGCGCGAGGGGCGCCTCCTCGTCGCCGCCAAGGTGGGCACGACCCGCCTCATCGACAACATGGAGGTGCCGCTGCGCGACACCTCCGGTCCCTCCGGCCGTCTCGCCGAGCGCTCGGGGGAGCTCGCATGATGGAAATGACGCGCGAGATGGCGATCGGCAAGATCCACCGCGGCGTCGTCACCGGCGCCGACCTGCACTACGTCGGCTCGATCACCGTGGACGAGGATCTGCTGGATGCCGCGAACATCGTCCCCGGCCAGAAGGTCGACATCGTCGACGTCAACAACGGTGAGCGCCTCTCGACCTACACAATCGCCGGCGAGCGCGGCAGCGGCACGATCCAGCTCAACGGTGCCGCCGCCCACAAGGTGAGTGTCGGCGACCTCGTCATCATCATGGCCTACGCCCAGGTGCCCGAATCCCTCGTGCGCACCATGAAGCCGTCCGTCGTTTTCGTCGACGGCTCCAACCGCATCGTCAGCGCCGGCAACCACGCGGGCACCGTCCCCGAGGACTCGCCCCGTGCCCGCGAGCTGGGCCTGAAGAGCTCCGGCGTCTGATTGGCACGCCGACGGGAGCGCCCACTCAGCAGAGTGGGCGCTCCCTCGTTTTCGCTTCGTTTCGTGCGCCTTTGCTCGTGTGACGGCATGCGCTGTTCACAATTGTCCATACCTTGTCGTCGCCCGGCGCTGATGCGCCCGTCACACCTATCCTCGAAGAACCGTAAGAAAGGATGGTGGGGCATGAGCAAGCGAGCGTCTCGGACGCGCCACGCACTCGTCGGATACGCGTTCCTGTCGCCCGCCCTAATCGGCGTCCTCATCTTCATGGTTGTGCCCATCGGCGTCATCATGTGGGTGAGCCTGTACCGGTGGGACCTGATCGGGGATACGCGATACGTGGGCCTGGCCAACGTCACGAACGTGCTGAGCGACCCGGCCTTCCTGTCGTCCCTGCGCACGACGATTCTCTTCGTCCTCCTCGTGGTCCCCATTCAGATCATCCTGGGCCTACTCCTCGCGAACCTGCTGACGAAGGGCGTGCGAGGAACCGTCGTCTATCGCACGCTCATCGTCATCCCGTGGATCGCGCCTCCGCTGACCCTCGGCGTCGTGTGGTCGTGGATCTTCGCCCCCACCGGTGGCCTCCTCTCCGCGCTTGCGGGCACTCGACTAGAAATCCTCGTGTCGCCCACCTGGGCGCTGCCCGCGGCGGCTTTCGTCGTCGTCTGGTCGAACGTGGGATACACGGCGCTCTTCTTCATCGCGGGATTGCTCGCGATCCCGCGTGAGCTCACCGAGGCTGCGACCGTGGACGGGGCCTCCTCCTCGCAGGTGTTCTGGCACATCAAGATGCCCCTCCTGCGCCCGACCTTCTTCTTCGTGTCGGTCACCTCCGTGATTTCGGTCTTCAACGTTTTCGATCAGATCTACGCCCTGACCAAGGGCGGGCCGTCCGGCTCCACCGAGGTCCTCGCCTACCTGATCTACAAGGAGGCCTTCGAGACCGGAAATGTCGGCCGCGCCGCAGTCATGGCGTGCGTCATGATGCTGCTCCTCATGGGATTGACGCTGGCCCAGAACCTGTACTTCCGGAAGAGGACCACGTATGAGCTCGTCTAAGTCGCACTCGCGTCGGCCCTGGTGGTCGACCCTGGGGATCTACGCGGGGCTGTCGCTGGCCGCGTTCATCATGGTCATCCCGCTGCTCTTCAGCTTCGTCACGGCCTTCAAGTCGCCGCAGGACTTTGCCTCGCACTCACCCTTCGCGCTGCCCTCCCCGCCCTCCCTGGCCTCGTTCCAGGCGATCCTGACGGGACGAGTCAACTTCGGTGATGCGATCATCACGACGCTCCTCGTGGTCGTGGTGATGGTCGTCGGGCAGCTGGTGTCTTCCGTGCTGGCCGCCTACGCGTTCGCCCGCATCGAGTTCCCGGGACGCGAAGTTATCTTCTGGCTCTTCCTGGGCACCATGATGATTCCGGCGTCGGTCCTCGTCATCCCGCTGTACCTCATGATGGCGAAGATGGGGCTCAACAACACCTTCTGGGGTATCGTCCTGCCCTTCGTGTTCGCCTCGCCCTACGCGGTGTTCCTGCTGCGTCAGTCGTTCCGTCAGATCCCCCAGGAGATCATCGACGCGGCGACCATGGACGGCGCCGGGCAGATGCGCATCCTCTTCTCCATCGTCGTTCCCGTGTCGAAGCCGATCATTTCGACGCTCGTGCTCATCACTGTTGTGAGCCAGTGGAACTCGTTCATGTGGCCGCGGATCATCGCCGCGACCAGGCCACGCGTCCTCACGGTTGCGACGGCCGCGCTGCAGAGCCAGTACAACGCGAATTGGACCTACGTCATGGCGGCGACGACCATCGCGCTCGTGCCCCTGATCGCTCTGTTCATCGTCTTTCAACGACACATCGTTGAATCGATTGCCCTGACGGGCATCAAGTAACAACACAACCCATCACAACTGGAGGTCTTCATGAAAAGGCGTTTTGTTACCGCTACCGCTCTGATTGGTGCCGCGTCGATGCTGATGGCCGCCTGCTCGCAGGGTGGCAGCGCGTCGAGCGAGGCGGGCGCTTCCCTGACCCTGCGTCTGTGGGATGATCAGGCCGCCCAGGCGTATGAGGCGGCGCTCCCCGCGTTCACCGAGGAAACGGGGATCACGGTCAACGTTGAGGTCGTCCCGTGGTCGGACTACTTCACGGGCCTGCGTTCTGAGCTCGCCGCAGGCACCGGACCGGACGTCTTCTGGTCCAACACGAACAACTACACCGAGTACGCCCGCGGCGGCAAGATCGTCAACATCGACGAGGAGTTCCCCGCCTCGGAGCGCGACGGCTGGCTTCAGGGTGCCATCGATCAGTACACGGTTGACGGAAAGCTCTATGGCGTTCCGGTCCTCACTGACCCGTCGATCGCGGTGTACTACAACAAGTCGCTGCTGGATGCGGCCGGCGTGAGCATCGAGGACCTGCAGAACCTGTCGTGGGACCCGAGCGCCTCCACCGACTCTCTGCGGGAGATTACTCGCAAGCTGACGCTGGACTCGTCGGGCCGCAACGCGGCTGACCCTGCCTTCGACGCGGACCACATCGTCCAGTACGGATACAACGCCGCGCTGGATGGCCAGGCCATGCTCATTCCGTACCTGGGCTCGGCCGGCGCCACCCTGCAGGACGAGAGCGGGCACTTTACGTTCGCGAGCCCCGAGGGCGACGCCGCGGTCGGCTACCTGGTGGACCTCATCAACAAGGAGCACGTGGCCCCCTCGGCGGCCGATACGAACGATAACGGCGACTTCAGCCGCGATCAGTTCCTGCAGGGCAAGATCGCTCTGTTCCAGTCTGGTGCCTACAACCTGGCGAACGTGGCCGAGGGTGCGTCCTTTGAGTGGGGCCTGGCTCCCCAGCCGAAGGGTCCCGCAGGTGCCGTGACGGTCGGTAACTCCGTCGTTGCCGCCGGTTCGACGACGAGCGCGAACCCCGAGGCTCAGCACAAGCTGCTGGCGTGGCTGGCTGGCAAGGACGGCGGCACAGCACTGGGTAAGACCGGCGCCGGCTTCCCCGCGAATGAGGAGGCCCAGGCGACGTGGACCGCGTACTGGTCTGACAAGGGCATCGACACCTCGGTCATGGCGAAGACTCCTTCGGGCACGATCATGGCTCCCTTCGGCGCGAAGCTGGGCGCGGCAATGGACGCGTACAACGGCGTGCTCAAGGAGGTATTCCTGGGACGCACCGGCGTGCATGAGGGCGTCCAGGCCGCCCAGGATGCCGCAAACGCGGCGATTGATCAGTAGTCGTCACAGACGTGCGACAGGCGCCGGCGAGACACGTTCTCGCCGGCGCCTCAATAAGAAGGACACGAATGGATACCGTGCTGGGCATTTACGCCCACCCCGATGATGCGGACGTGGACGCGGGCGGGACGCTCGCTCGCTTCGTGCGCGAAGGATCGAGGGTCGTGGTCGCAGTCGTCACGGACGGTGATGCGGGAGGCTCCGACCAGGATCTGCATCAGCAGATGGGGGAGTTGCGTCGCGATGAACAGCGCCGCGCGTGCGAGCACCTGGGCGTGACGGAGCTCGTCTTCTTCGACGGCTACCCCGACGGCATGGTGACCCCGTCCCACGGCCTCGTGCGCGATATCGTCGCCCTCATTCGGCGCGTGAAGCCGAGCCTGATCCTCACCCTCTCGCCCGAATACAACTGGTCGTCCATCTACGCCAATCACCCGGACCATCGGGCCGTGGGCGCCGCGGTCACGGACGCCGTCTACCCGGCCGCGCGCAACCCTTTCGCCTTCCCCGAGCTGCTCGAGGAGGGCCTGGAACCCCACGTCGTCGAAGAGGTGTGGTTCCAAGGTGGCCCGTCGACGAATCACGTCATCGAGCTGGACCAGGCAGACGTCGAGGCCAAGGTCAGGGCGGTTCGCGAGCACGTCACCCAATTTGACGACCTTGACCGGATGGAGTCATGGATCCGACAGGGCGCCCGCGACGCGGGGCACCCCCACGGCTACGCAGGGGGAGAAGAATTCTTCCGCTGGGACACCCGCGGGTGAAGGCCCGATAGTCGGCCAGTTCTCCAGACTGTGCCCCCGCCTCGTCTGCACGAGGCCAGGGCACAGCGCGTCGACGGGCGCGCGGGGAGGGCGGCGCACAGTGCGCAGCGCGAGGCGGCGCGCCTCAGTCGAAGGCAGCGGCGACCAGCGGGTTTGTGCGAATCGCCTGATCGAGCACGTCGCGTGCAACGTTGACCGAGTCGACCAGGGGGTGCAGCGCCAGCGCCTGCCAGGCGAGGCTGCGGTCGCGCTCGCGGGCGGCGTCGATGACGAGATTCTCACAGGCCTTCACGGATTGGACAAGGCCGAGGGCCGCGCCGCTCAAGGGCGCAACCGGAATTGGATGCACACCGGAGGCGTCGACGTCGCAGGGAACCTCGACGACGTCCGTGTCGCGCAGCGTTGGAATCGAGGAGAATCCGCCGTCGCCATTACCGACGTTGAGGATCATGCGCGCCGGAGTGTTCGTAGCGAGCGCGTTCATGAGGTCGAGCGCCACCTTTTGGTAGCCGCCGCCCGCGATGTCTTCGGCGCGCCTGCAGGAACGCTCGTCGACGTCGCGGGCCTCGGCCATGTAGGTCGCCTCCCGGTCGGCGAGCGCATTAATCCACGTCCGTCCCGCCTTTTCGGGCTGGGAGAGCACGGCGTTGTAGAAGGCTTCCTGCTGATCGCGCAGGTACTCGCCGCGGGTTTGGTCCTGGTGGATGCGGGCCATGGCTTCGCGATGGCAGTAGTAGTAGAAGAGGTATTCGTTGGGCAGGGCGCCCAGCGCGCGAATCCAGTCCGTGCCGATGGCGCGGGATTCTTCCATGGATCCCAGGGCCGCCTCGTCGGCGAAGAGGCGCGGGAGGACGTCGCGGCCGTCGACGGACAGCGAGCGCAGCCAGCCGAGGTGGTTGAGGCCCGCGTAGTCGAAGGACACGTCGGCGCGCTCCTCCTCGGGAATGTCCAGGGCGTTCAGCGTCCGGTTGACGAGCCCGATGGGGGTGTCGCAGATGCCGATGACGCGCTCGCCGAGCACGGAACGCATCGCCTGGGTGATGATCCCGGCCGGGTTCGTGAAGTTGATGAGCCAGGCATCGGGGCACAGTCGCTTGGCGGCGTGCGCCAACTCCAACGCCGGTCCGAGCGAGCGGAACGCGTAGCAGTAGCCGCCCACACCGACGGTCTCTTGACCGAGCAGCCCGTTATCGAGGCCGCAGTGTTCATCGAGGACCCTCCCGCAGGTCCCGCCCACCCGCATCGCGGAGAAGACGAAGTCGGCCCCGGGAAGCCCCTGATTGATGTCCGTCGTCGCGCGGACGGTGGGGGAGTGCGGGAAGTCCAGCGAGGACAGCACGGCCATCATCGCGTCGAGCCTGCGCGCGTCGGTGTCGTACAGGACGACGCGGTCGACGTCGAGGGATGCGTAGGCTCCCTGCCCCGCCCGTGAGCGGGCCAAGACGTCGATCATCGCGGGGACACGGAAGCCCCCTCCTCCGACGATGGTGAGCTGCATGGCGGGCATCCTCTCTGGATACGTATAGTGGTGGCTCAGTGACATAGTGTAGTCGCGCTCACGTCTAGGAGGGTCCGTGGCATCTCGTGTATCCGCCGCATCTCAGTTCGCGGTGTACGGTCCGACGTTCCTTGATGTCGTGATGGGTCCTCTCGACGGTCCTCCGGTTCCCGGTCGCGAGGCCTGGGTGGAGGGAGCGCTCATGTGCGCGGGCGGTGCGGCCAATCAGGCGATTGCGCTGGCTCGCCTGGGCGCACCCGTTCGCCTGCACTCTCGCGTGGGCGTCGATCAGATGGGTCAGTTCGTGGACAAGATGCTCGCGCGCGAGGGCGTGGACACCTCCTCGTGCGAGCGCGTGGGTGATCAAAACGTCACCGTCTCCCTGTCCTTCGACGGTGATCGCGCAATGACCACGCGCGGGACGACCGTGTTGCCCCGCTTGGGAGGCGACGCGCCGGCGTGCCTGCTCGCAGACGTGCGGGGAATCGGCGGGAACACTGAGATTGTGTCCTCCTGGCGCGAGCACGGGACGTGGGTGCTGGCGGATACGGCCTGGGACGAGGCCGGGGCCTGGGACGAGGCGGACCTAGAGTCTTTGCGTCTGGCTGACGTGTGCACGCCCAACGAGGAGGAGGCGCTCGCCTACGCGCGCACCGAGAGCGTGGAGGACGCCGCGCGGTGGTTCGCGTCCTTTGGGTGCGACTGCGTGGTCACGTGCGGCAAGAATGGCGTGATCGCGTGCGTCGACGGACGGATCCTGCACGTGCCAGCGCCCGCCGTGAACGCGGTGGATACGACGGGCGCGGGGGATGTTTTTTCGGCGGCGCTGGCCTGGGCGCGCCGAGAGCGGCACCTGCCGTGGCCCGAGACGCTCACCCTCGCCTGCGCGGCCGCCGCTCACTCCACGCAGGGGATCGGTGGATCCTCGTCAGCTCCTTACGCGGCCGACCTCCCGGGGGCGTGAGGAGCCCAACCGGGCCCCTGCCTCGTCGCGGGGCCAAATCCCGGTACGATAGGCGCATGACCGATTCTTCTACGCCCACGCAAGCACCCGCAGACGACACCCCCGAGCAGGTCAAGGTTCGCGCGGCCAAGCGCGCGCGCCTCATGGAGGCCGGCATTCCCGCCTACCCCGTGCGCCTGCCGATCACGACCACCATCAAGGCGGTGCGTGAGAAGTACGCCCACCTCGAGGCCGGCGAAGAGACTGAGGACTACGTGGGCCTGGCGGGCCGCGTCATCCTCGCGCGCAACGGCGGCAAGCTCTGCTTCGCGACCCTCATGGACGGCGAAGGTAACAAGATCCAGGTCATGCTCTCCGCCGCTTCCGTCGGCGCCGAGTCCCTGGCCGCCTACAAGAACGACGTTGACCTGGGCGACCACCTCTTCGTCCACGGTCGCGTGATCTCCTCGCGCCGCGGCGAGCTGTCGATCTTCGCGACCCCCGCCGAGGTCACGCCCGAAGCTCAGGCCGCCTACGACGCCGCGCCCACCGCGCTGCCCGCCCCCGACGCCTCGTGGGCCATCGCCTCCAAGGCGCTGCGCCCCCTGCCCAAGACCTGGACCACCGAGGACGGCGAAGAGATCACCCTGTCCGAGGACCAGCGCATCCGCCGCCGCGAGCTCGACCTCATCACGCGCCCCGCCGCGCGCGACATGGTCCGCATCCGCGCGGCCGTCAACCGCTCGATCCGCGAGAACTTCTTCCGCCGTGACTACATCGAGCTCGAGACGCCGATGCTGCAGATGATCCACGGCGGTGCGGCTGCCCGCCCCTTCACGACGCACATGAACGCGCTCGACACCGATCTGTACCTGCGCATCGCGACCGAAATCTACCTCAAGCGCGCGGTCGTTGGCGGCGTGGACCGCGTCTTCGAGATGAACCGTAACTTCCGCAACGAGGGCATGGATTCCTCGCACAGCCCCGAGTTCACGTCCCTGGAGGCCTACGAGGCCTACTCGGACTACAACGGCATGGCTGAGCTGACGCGTGACCTCATCCAGCAGGCCGCGCGCGACGCCTTCGACCTGTCCGAGGGTGAGGAGATCGTGCGGCTGGCCGACGGCACCGAGTACGACCTGTCGGGGCAGTGGGATCGCATCGACCTGTACGGCTCTACCTCCGAGGCCCTGGGCGAGGAGGTCACGGTGGAGACGCCGCGCGAGACCCTCGTCAAGTACGCCGAGCGCATCGGCTTGGAGGTCGACGACTACGCCGTATCCGGCAAGATCGTCGAAGACATCTTCGAGGAGCTCGTCGCCTCCAAGCTGTGGGCGCCGACCTTCGTCTACGACTTCCCCGAGGACACCTCCCCGCTGACCCGCTACCACCGCTCGCGCCCCGGCCTGACGGAAAAGTGGGACCTGTACGTGCGCGGCTTCGAGACGGGCACCGCCTACTCCGAGCTGGCCGACCCGGTCGTTCAGCGCGAGCGCTTCGAGGCGCAGGCGCTCGCGGCCGCCAACGGCGACCCCGAGGCTATGGTCATGGACGAGGACTTCCTCGTCGCCATGGAGCAGGGCTTCCCGCCGTGCGGCGGCATGGGCATGGGCATCGACCGCCTGCTCATGGTCCTGACCGGCCAGGGCATCCGCGAGACGATTCCGTTCCCGCTGGTCAAGCGCCTGGGCTGACCTGAGCTGAGAGTGGGCCTCGGCCTCGTTCTTTCGTGGACGAGGCCGAGGCCCGTCGGGTTGTCGGGCGCGCCTTGGCGGGGGCGGGGCGCTAATGCGCGCGCGACGATCCTTAGGCGCGTGGCCGGGGGTGCAGGGCGCGCGTGTGGACGAGGTCGAGGAGCTCGTGTGCGGCGCCGTCGTCGAGGACGAGGTCGGTGGCGACTCCGGCGCGTAGGGCGCCCAGTAGTGGCAGGGCTTTGGAGGCGCCGGAGACGACGCACAGTCGGCGTGGAATCCTCTTGAGCGTGGACGGGCACGGGCCGGACGCGCGGTCGTTGAGGTGCATGTTCGTGGAGCCGTCTTCGCGGATGAGGACGGTGCACACGTCGCCGACGACGCCGTCGTTTTGTGCGGAGGCGATCTCGTCTGGCTCGAGGAATCCGCCCGAGTAGACGTGGGAGGGCAGGCGCGCGGACATGGATCCGACGCCGAAGAGGGCGACGTCGGCGCTGTCGATCGTGTTGAGGACGGACTGAATGGAGCGTTCGCGCCAGAGTGCCTGCTTGGTGTCGGCGTAGTCGAAGAAGGCGGGCACGGGGAAGTTGACGATGCGCCCACCGATGGCTTTGGCTGCGCAGGAAATGATGGCCTCGGCGTAGGGCATGCCGGACTCGGTGGCGGTCGCGGCGCCGTTGAGCTGGACGACCGTCGAGCCGGCGAAGGTGACGTGGGGCATGGCGCGGGCGACCTCGGCGGTCGTGTTGCCCCACGCGATGCCCAGGGTGACCCCGGGGAAGAGCATGTCGACGAGGTGCTCGGCGGCGACCAGGGCGACGTTGTGGAGCCTGTTGACCTCGGTGTGGACGTCGTGGACGGGCACGACGGAGACTTGGACGCCGAAGAGGTCGGCGATCTGGCCGGCGAGCGTGCCCTTGGTGCCCGGGGAGGCAGAGACGGAAATGCGCACGAGTCCAACTTCGCGCGCGTGGGCGAGGAGTCGGGACACGGAAGAGCGCGATACCTGCAGGTGGCGGGCGATTGTTTCCATCGTCTGTCCCTGGAGGTAGTACATCGAGGCTGCCTCGTGCGCCTGTTCATCACGTATTGTCACGTTTTCTAGTGTGCCATGCACAAGTGTGCAGATGTGTGATTTTGAGTATTCATTTCTTGCGCGTTGCCGTTAGATTAATCTGCGTCAGATGATCAGGGTCACACTGTTGGGGTTGAACGAACGTGCATTCGGTTTGGGCCAACGTGCATCAAGTGCAATACTTGGGGTGACCCGTCAACAGTGTCCGCGTTGATATTGTTCGATGGCACACAGTTAGCGGTGGTATCCCACCGGTGACCCGGCGTGAGGACGCGCCGGAGAAAGATAGGAAAAATGCTCTCAACACTGCTTCCGGCAGCCGCAGAGGCGGCTGTCCCTACCACGGGCCAGATTTTCTGGTCTGAGTTCCTCGGCACCGCCGTCCTGCTGCTCCTCGGTGGCGGCGTCGTCGCCACAAACCTGCTGCCCAAGTCCAAGGGCAAGGGTGGCGGCTGGCTGCTCATCAACTGGGGATGGGGCCTCGCGGTCTTCGCCGGCGTCTATGTCGCGTTCCGCACCGGCGGCCACCTGAACCCCGCCGTCACCATTGCCAAGGTCGTCGGCCACATGTTTGACCCCAGCGTCACCCTGGCGGGCGACATCCCCGTCACCGGCACCAACGTCGCGGTCTACATCGTCGCCCAGTTCCTCGGCGCCTTCGTCGGGGCGGTCCTGTGCTGGCTGACCTTCAAGAAGCACTTCGACGAGGACTGCGACCCCGCCCTCAAGCTCGGCGTCTTCTCCACCGGCCCCGAGATCCGCTCCTACGGTTGGAACTGCCTCACTGAGGCCATCGGCACCGCCGTCCTGATCCTGTGGGTCTACGTCTCCGGCTACACCGAGACCGCCGTCGGCCCCCTCGGCGTCGCGCTGATTATCGTTGTCATCGGTAACTCGCTGGGTGGCCCCACCGGTTACGCCATCAACCCGGCCCGTGACCTCGGCCCGCGTATCGCTCACGCGATCCTGCCCATCAAGGGTAAGGGTGGCTCCGACTGGGGCTACTCCTGGGTTCCCGTCGTCGGCCCGATCATCGGCGCCATCGTCGGCACCGCTATCTACTTCCTCACCCTCGCCTGAGGATGAGTGCGCGGGCGAGGCCTCCGCGGCCTCGCCCGCGTGATCCCCACCGCCGGGGTGACATTTTCTGGGACTGGGAAGTCCCAACAGCCGTGCAGGTGGCTAGGCGCGGCATACACAACGACGTGACAATGCATCCGAAAGGACACTCATGACCACCGAAAAATTCGTTCTCGCCATCGATCAGGGCACCACTTCGACCCGCGCGATTATCTTCAACCACGCTGGTGAAATCGTTTCCGTCGGCCAGAAGGAATTCACGCAGATCTTCCCGAACCCGGGCTGGGTCGAGCACAACCCCATCGAAATCTGGGACACCACCCGCACCGTCGTTGCCGAGGCTCTGCAGAAGGCGGAAATCAACCGCCACAACCTCGCCGCCGTCGGCATCACCAACCAGCGTGAGACCACCGTCGTGTGGGACAAGAACACCGGTGAACCCGTCTACAACGCGATCGTCTGGCAGGACATGCGTACCTCCGACATTGTCAAGGAACTCGAGGGCGACGAGGGCCCGGACCGCTTCCGCCAGATCTGCGGCCTGGGTCTGTCCCCCTACTTCTCGGGCTCCAAGATCAAGTGGATCCTGGACAACGTCGAGGGCGCTCGCGAGCGCGCCGAGGCCGGCGACCTGCTCTTCGGCAACACCGACTGCTGGGTCCTGTGGAACCTGACGGGCGGCATCAACGGCGGCGTGCACTGCACGGACGTCACCAACGCCTCGCGCACCATGCTCATGGACATCCGCACCCTCTCCTGGCGTGAGGACGTCTGCGAGATCTTCGGCATCCCCATGTCGATGCTCCCCGAGATCAAGTCCTCCTCCGAGATCTACGGCTACGGCCGCAAGAACGGTCTGCTCATCGACACCCCGATTGCCGGTATCCTCGGTGACCAGCAGGCCGCGACCTTCGGCCAGGCCTGCTTCGAGAAGGGCATGGCGAAGAACACCTACGGTACGGGCTGCTTCATGCTCATGAACACCGGCACCGAGCCCGTCTTCTCCGACAACGGCCTGCTCACCACCGTGGCCTACAAGATCGGCGATCAGCCGGCCGTGTACGCCCTCGAAGGCTCGATCGCCGTCGCCGGCTCGCTGGTCCAGTGGCTGCGCGACAACCTCGGCATGATCGTCAAGTCCTCGGACATCGGCGAGCTGGCCAGCACGGTCGAGGACAACGGCGGCGTCTACTTCGTGCCCGCCTTCTCCGGCCTGTTCGCACCCTACTGGCGTTCGGACGCTCGCGGCGCGATCGTGGGCCTGACCCGCTACGTCAACAAGGGCCACATCGCCCGCGCCGTCGAGGAGTCGACCGCGTTCCAGAGCGCCGAGGTCCTCGACGCGATGAACGCCGACTCCGGCGTGCCGCTCAAGGAGCTCAAGGTTGACGGCGGCATGACGCACGACGACCTGGTCATGCAGTTCCAGGCCGACCTGTGCGGCGTGGACGTCGTTCGCCCGAAGGTCATCGAGACGACCGCCCTGGGTGCCGCCTACGCCGCCGGTATGGCCGTGGGCTACTGGTCGGGCACCGAGGACGTCGTCGCCAACTGGCAGGAAGGCAAGCGTTGGACGCCGTCCATGGAGCCGGCCGAGCGCGACCGCACGTACCGCCTGTGGAAGAAGGCCGTCACGCGTACTCTCGACTGGGTCGACGACGACGTGTTGTGATTGTCACTCCATAGACAGTGACGAGGCCGGGGCTGCGCGAGCGGTCCCGGCCTCGCCGCGCGTGGGGAGGGGTGCGTTAGAACGTCTCGTAGGAGACGCGTGCGCCCCCGGCCTGGATGATGCGCGAAATGGCGCGGACTATGCGGGCGGAGCCGCACACGTAGTACGTGGCCTGGGGATCGATGCCCTCGGCGTTCAGGTAGTCGGTGATACGCCCGTGAAACGTGCCGGGCGCCGCCTCGCGGCTGACGCATCGAATGAGCCGGGGCAGCGGTGTGCCCGCTCGGCCTGTCAGGTCGTCTTCCGTCCGTGAGTATCCGACGATGAGTATGTCGTCGTCGCGCCTGCCAGGCTCGAACGCTGCGAGGAATGGGGCGATGCCCGTCCCTGTTGCGATGAAAATGCGCCGGTGTGGCGCCTCGGCGTCGGTCGTGCCCCGGTCTGGCGTGACGAGCCAGTGGCCGTAGGGCAGCTCGAGGTCGACGTCGTCGCCGGGTGCGGTGGCGCTCGCCCAGGAGGCGCCCATGCCCTTCGTGCGCACGTCAACGAGGAGCCTGACGTTGCGCCCAGGAGCTGATGCGAGTGAGTAAGGTCGCCATTCGAATGGGGCGACCCGAACGAGCGCGTACTGGCCTGCCTCCCACGTCGCGCATTCCGGTAGCTCGAGTGTGATGTCGCGGGTGGTGGGCGTTATCCAGCTGGCGTGCTCCACTGTCGCCGTGTATCTGCCTGCCCCGGCGTCGCCGCGCGGTTGCGGGGTTGGGGTGCGCGGAGCACGGGCCCCGGTGGGTGCGGTTCGTAGCGCCCGGTTGATGCGCGGGTATCCCGCCGGTCCCAGGGCCTTGCAGGCGGCGGAGAGTCCTGCCATGGCGGCCCCGACGATGCCGGGCATTCCCGCGTCTTGTCCCGTGAGGATGAGGTTGGTGATGGGTGTCGAGGGCGTGCCGAGGTTTGCGTGGAATCGTTCAGGCGTGAGGGGTAGCCCGTAGAAGCATCCGCCCTCGTGTGACGTGTAGTGTTCGACGGTGAGCGGCGTGCCCACCTCGACGTATCGGACGGCGTCTTTCAATCCGGGTATGGCCGTATCCGCGAGGTCAATGAGTCCGCGTGCCATCGCCGACGTCAGGCGTTCGTAGTCCTCCCCGCGCCTCCCCGGCCTCGTTCCCGACCATCGTTCGAAGGCCTCGGGCGTGACGAAAGAGATGATCTCCGCGGTCGCGTGTGGTTCCCCGGACTTGATGGCGGGGAAGGAAATGAACGCCGAGCGCGGGTGCCCGTCAAGGAGGTCGGCGGTCATACGGGCCGGGTCGGCGCGGCCCGTGTCCGTGTTGATCCAGACGTTCGACCCGTCCACGTCGGCGGGGTAGTGGTCGAGCGTGAGGTAGACGGTGACGGCGGATCCTCCGTGCCCGAGGCGGGCGACCTGTTCGCGGACACGTGCAGTGAGCGCGCCGACCGGACCGGTCGTTGGTAGTAGCCGGGTGTAGGTTTCGCGGGCGCCGACGCCGGAAATCACGATGGGAGCACGCTCCTCGTAGGAGAAGGGCGCGGGACCGCTGCGATCAGTGATGCGCACGCCCACTGCTCGACCGTTGTCGATGAGGATGTCGTCGACGTCCTGGCACAGGCGAATCTCACCTCCAGTTGCGCGGATCCGTTCTTCGATCATGCGCGCGATCTGCCCGCTTCCGCCGCGTGGGAACCATGCGCCGTCCATGTAGTGGCCGACGATCATGGCGTGGGCGACGAACGCGCTGAGCGTTGGCTCCACCCCGTAGTCGCCCCAATGCGTAGTGAGGAGGGCGCGCAGGGCCGGGTCGCGGAAGCGGCGCTCCATGTAGTGCTCTGTTCGTTCCAGGGCGCATCCTGTCCGTAGGCGGAGTGCGAGGTGAATGGCGGGGGATGCCTGTGGCGGGACCATGTCGGCCATGTAGCGCAGCGACATCCATGAATAGGCGCGCTTCACGTCCCGGCAGTAGCGTCGAATGGCTCTCTTCTCGTGTGGAAACAGAGAGATCAGGAGGTGCTGGTACTCCTTGAAACTGGATGGGATTGTGACGGTCAGGCCGTGGCCGGGCAGGACGAAACGGTCGTAGCCCGACGGCATTCGATTCCATGTGAGCGCGCCGCCGGTGAGGTAGTCGAAGAGCTGGCGTGGGCGGGATCCTGGGTGCATGTCGCCGACGTAGTGCAGCCCGACATCCCAGGAAGCGCCCATCCGACGGAATGAGTGGGTGAGGCCGCCTGGGGTGCTGTGTTTTTCGAGGACAAGCACGCGCGCTCCCGCGACTCCGGCAAGGAGGCCGGCCGTCGTGAGTGCGCCGATGCCCGAGCCGATAACGATCGCATCATACATGGAAACTCCCAAAAATAGACAGTGTCTACTTATGGGAACATGTGCTGGTAGACACTGTCAAGTCATGGTCGTTCCTCGGCTACACTGAGATCATGACGCGCCAAACGAACCCCGATGGCCTGCGCGAGGCAATCCTCGAGATCAGCCGCGATCTGCTCAACGAGGGCGGGCCATCATCCCTGTCCATGCGCGAGGTCGCACGACGCGCGGGCTGCACCCACCAAGCCCCGTACCACTACTTCCAGGGGCGCGAGGCCATCCTCGTCACCCTCGTCGAGGAGGGGTACCGAGACCTCGAACGTGCGCTGCGCGAGGTGAGGGAGACGAGCGAGGGACGTGCGCCGCAGGATGTGACGCGCGCCGCGGGACACGCCTACCTCGCCTGCGCGCTGGCGAACCCCGGTGTCTTCCGGATCATGTTCCGATCAGACATGTACGACGCGGGCGCTCACTCGGGCCTGCGTGCGGCCAGCCAGGCTGCGCGCACCCAGCTACGCTCGCTGGCCGCGCTCGCATACGGGACCGACGACCCGCGCGCGGAGGTCACCCTGTGGGCCTACGTGCACGGCCTCGCCACCCTCGTCCTCGATGGGCCTCCGGCGCTCGGCGCCGCGCAAGAGGCGCAGCGCTTTGCCCACGACGTGATCGAGGCACCGTACTTCATCGGCGGGGTGTGAGCCGGTCGCGCTCGCGGGCCGCTGCCGGCGCCGTCCTAGGACCCAAGGCCGACAGTGGCGCCCGCCGCGGCATCTACAATTGACCCCATGGAAAGCTCTAATAAACAAACGACATACCTCGTCGTCGACGGCGAGAATATCGACGCCACGCTCGGCCTGTCGGTCCTGGATCGGCGCCCCAACCCCGAGGAACGCCCCCGATGGGATCGCGTCCTGGAGTGCGCGCACGGTCGCTGGGGCCAGCGCGCCAAGGGCCTGTTCTTCCTCAACGGCTCCTCGGGCTTCCTGCCCATGGGATTCGTCCAGGCCCTGACGGCGATGGACTACTCGGTGATCCCCCTGTCGGGTCCCGCCGACATGAAGGTCGTCGACGTCGGCCTGCAGCGCACGATGGACGCGATCGCGCAGATCGGCACGGGCGACGTCATCCTGGCCAGCCACGACGCCGACTTCCTGCCCCAGATCGAGACGCTCCTGGACCAGGGCCGCCGCGTCGCGGTCATGTGCTTCAAGGAGTTCCTCTCCTCCCAGCTCCACGAGCTGGAGGAACGCGGCCTGGAGATCATCGACCTCGAATACGACGTGCACGCATTCCAGGTGCGCCTGCCCAGGCTCCACATCATCGACATCGACGACTTCGACCCGATGTCCTTCCTGTGAGGCGCCGACCCGCGCCCGCGGGATCAAACGACGCCTTCGTGACATGCGAACCGGGCGGCCCCTCGCGGGGCCGCCCG
>NZ_ALIY01000028.1:0-1779 GCF_000283035.1 Actinomyces sp. ICM58 | reverse complement strand
CCCGCCGCTCCGCTTGCGAACTCGCCGGTGGCGGGGCTGGGCGCCCCCACGGGGGCGGGAGACGAGGGGGCGCCGGTGGCTGCCGTGGAAGGGGCGCCCGCCTCGGGCTCGGAGATGCCCGCGGACTCCCCGCGCAGCATCGCGAGGACCTCGGGCAGCTGCTCGGGGGTGACGAGGACCTGGCGGGCCTTAGAGCCTTCTGAGGGGCCGACGATGTCGCGCGACTCAAGGAGGTCCATGAGGCGCCCGGCGCGAGCAAAGCCGACGCGCAGCTTGCGCTGGAGCATGGAGGTGGAGCCAAGCTGGGTGGACACGACGAGCTCGGCGGCCTGAAGCAGGTCTTCGAGGTCGTCTCCGATGTCTTCGGCGACCTTGGCTTCCTTCTTGTCGGGCACGACGTCGTCGCGGTAGTGCGTCTCCATCTGGCTCTTGACGTGCGCGACAACCTGGTGGATCTCGGATTCGGAGACCCACGCGCCCTGCACGCGCATGGGCTTGGAGGCGCCGGCGGGCAGGTAGAGGGCGTCGCCCTGGCCGATGAGCTTTTCGGCGCCGGGCTGGTCGAGGATCGTGCGCGAGTCGGTGAGCGACGAGGTCGCGAAGGCCAGGCGCGAGGGAATATTGGCCTTGATGAGGCCGGTGACGACGTCGACCGAGGGGCGCTGAGTGGCCAGCACCAGGTGGATGCCGGCGGCGCGCGCGAGCTGCGTAATGCGCTGAATGGAGGCTTCCACGTCGCGCGGCGCGACCATCATGAGGTCGGCGAGCTCGTCGACGACCACGAGCAGATACGGGTAGGGGTGCAGGGTGCGCTGCAGGCCTGGCTTGGCCTGCACCTGCCCGGAGGCGACCGCCTTGTTGAAGTCGTCAATGTGCTTGAAGCCGTAGTCCGACAGGTCGTCGTAGCGCGCGTCCATCTCTTTGACGACCCATTCGAGGGCCTCGGCGGCCTTCTTGGCGTCGGTGATGATGGGCGAGATGAGGTGCGGGATGCCCTCGTAGATCGTGAGCTCCACGCGCTTGGGGTCGACCAGGATCATGCGCACCTGCTGGGGCGTGGCACGCATCATGATCGAGGTGATCATAGAGTTGACAAAGGAAGACTTACCCGAACCCGTCTGGCCGGCCACGAGCATGTGCGGGGTCTTGGCCAAGTTGGTGACCACGTAGCCGCCCTCGACGTCCTTGCCGACGCCGACGACGAGCGGGTGCTGGTTGCGGCGGGCGGCCGCGGAGCGCAGGACGTCGCCGAGGGCCACGTTTTCGCGGTCGGCGTTGGGGATCTCGATGCCGATGGCGCTCTTGCCGGGGATCGGCGCGAGGATGCGCACGTCTGCGGAGGCCACCGCGTAGGCGATGTTCTTCGACAGGTTGGTGAGCTTGTCGACCTTGACGCCCGCGCCGAGGACAACCTCGTAGCGAGTGACCGTCGGGCCGCGCGAAAACCCGGTGACGCGTGCGTCGACGTTGAAGTCGGCGAAGACCTGGCCCAGGGCCGCGACGACCTGGTCGTTGACGGCCGAGCGCGTCATGTGCGGGGGCCCAGAGACAAGGAGGTCCTCCGACGGCAGCGTGTAGCTGATCGAGTCGTCGAGGTTGGGCTGGAAGGCGCCTTCGGGCTCGTCGGTGATCGGCGGGGGCGCAGGTTCTTCCTCGGGCTCGGGCACGTGCGCGGGTACCTGCTCGGGCTGCGGGGCCACGGCGGGACGCATCTGGGTGAGCATCTCGGTGGGCGCGTCGGGCGTCGCGGGACGAGGCCGGGGCGCGGGGGACGGGTCG